>NZ_KV786946.1:0-101439 GCF_001806975.1 Aerococcus sp. HMSC10H05 | reverse complement strand
GTCGGAATCGAAAGATTCCTCCTACTCGATTGATAACCAAGTCTACTATGCATTAAATAATAGCTTTTTATTCGTTGTTGGATGAGGAATTTGAGCTATCTTCTAATAAGCTTTCACCAACACGCTTTAGTTTATTGGCTAAATTCATAATATCGATCACCAGGTCATAGCTGTAGTCTTCTCCTAGTACAGCTGTTGTACTCGCATCCTCAAATAGGCCTTCTTCTTCCATCTTTAAATGTTTAAACCAGTTCTCACTGCCATAGTAGTTAAGAAACAGTTGGAGGTTTGGTAGATATTTTTCAAAATTTTCGAGGGAATCAGACATGACCTCAATTTCTTTAGAAATCCTCAAAAAATTTTCTTCCATCTCATAAAAATTATCAGTATTTTTCAAGTTATCCCCAACTTTCTTAAAGCTTGTCAATTTGACGATTATTTTATTGCACTAATGATGGTGGTTAATATCGGAATGATTGATACGGTACTATAAATTCGGGCAAGAGAAGCAATGGGTTCCTCCCATGAAGGTGGTGCAATTAAAGCAATGCCGTAGAGCATAATAATAAAAATAAGATTTGTTAAAATCCTAGATAAAGCCTCACGCCAGCTTAAATGCTGTTTAAAATTAAATGCTTGCTGCCAAAAATGGATAAGTGATCTCATAATAAAGCGCCTTTCTATAAATGAATAAATAACTAAAAAAATCATAAACTAAAAGTAAATAGGAAGCAACAATATTTTTATGATCACTTATTCACAATGTATTTGCATTTAAATATATAAGGAGTAGAATGATAGATAAGGAGGGATTATGATGACTGACAATAAATTTCTAACTGGTAATGTAGATAACGACAAAAAGCCGTATATTTTAGATATTGAAAAAGAAACGTTAGAGAATACAAATTTTCGTACAACGATGTGGACAGGTAACAAGTTGCAGTTAACTGTTATGGAAATTCCTGTAGGCGGTGATATTGGTTTAGAAGTACATCATGAAAGTGATCAATTTATCCGTATCGAGCAAGGTGAGGGTCTTTGCCAGATGGGCCCTGCTGAGGACGATTTATCCTTTGAACAAAAAGTTGGAGAAGATGAAGCAGTCTTTGTGCCATTAGGTTTATGGCATAATATCACTAATCGGGGGAGCGTACCATTAAAACTTTACACTATTTATGCTAGTCCTGACCATGTACCTGGTACTGTTCATGCCACTCAAGAAGATGCCGAAAGCGATCCAAATGAATAAAATCTATTAAAGTATAAATAATAGTTAAATCAAGAAAACCGATGACCTTAAAGGCGTTATCGGTTTTTTTATGCTAGAAATCAATAAATATATATAAAAAGTTATGCTTTATGATAAATAGTATAGGTGGACAATTCTTAGGAATTTCTGTTAGCACTATTTTGTTATACAAGAAGGTCATGAAATCCTAAAATAAAGTAAATCACCACAATATACTTGAAAGAAGGAAATTTCATGACCTATTCAACTATTATAAAACAACTTTTCGATATTAGCGATAAAAAATATTAGAATCAGTGAGTTACTTGATGAGGAAACTTAAGATTGATCGGCTTAAATTCCTATTCTTTACTAATCTTCAAGAAAGTTTCTTCCATTTCATAAAAATTAAATTTATTATCCAATTTAGCATTAACTTCCATAAAATTTATTACCCATAGCATAGCCGTCTATTCAAGATAAATTAGATAATATCTAATTTAAGTTGAACAGCATATGCTATTGATTACTTTATTACTGCAATTCTTGGATATTGATAGCTTATTACTAAAGCATTCAAAGTAATTTACTCACTTATATAGACATGTTAACATACATTTAGAAAACGCTTTATTTATATAGACTAAATGAATGGAGTGTAAATGATGGATGTCACCCCCTATGATATTAAGTTAGTTGTTGTTGATATGGATGGCACCTTTATGCGGACAGATTATACTGATGATGTGGTAGCGCTTATGCTATGGAAAATGCGTCTGAAGAAGTCAAAGCAGTGACCGATGAATCTGTCCGTCAAATGATAACGATGGGGTTCTTGTTGCTTTAGACTAGCTATTTACTGTAGTTTAGGCTTATATAAAATGACTATTACTGTCGATACTAGGTTTTCTTAGAAAGGGTTGATTGCTGGTGAAAGATGTAAAAATGATATTCTTTGATATTGATGGTACTTTGATTGATATGGAGAAGAAACAAATTTCAGAGCGAATGCTAGAGACGCTAAAAGCGTTAAAAGAGCAGAATATTTTACTTTGCTTAGCAACCGGAAGAAGTCCAATTGCTTTACCGCAATTTGAAGATATTGATTTTGATGCTTACTTAACTTTCAATGGTTCATATTGTTTTAATCAAACAGAAAGTATTCATAAGCATCCAATTCCCACATCAGATATTAAGCAAATTATTGAAAATGCGCAGACTTTGAACCGGCCAGTTGCTATTGCCGCGAAAGATAAAACGATTGCGAATGGGAAAGATGAGGATTTAATTGATTACTTTTCTTTTGCTCACCAAGAAGTCATCGTATCGGAAGCATTTGATGAAACAATTGAAAATGAAAGTATCTATCAGTTGATGCTTGGTTCAACTAAAGAACACTATGATGTCATCATGAATAATACCACTGATTCAAAGATTACGGCCTGGTGGGACCGGGCTGTGGATATTATCCCAGCTTCTGCTGGAAAAGGCGCGGGAATTCGTAAAATACTTGATTATTATGGACTAGACAAGTCTCAAGCCATTGCCTTTGGCGACGGGAATAATGATATTGAGATGCTGGAAGCTGTTGGTTTTGGACTAGCTATGGAAAATGGTTCTGACCAATTAAAAGCAGTAGCTGACGAGGTAATCGGACATGTAGCTGAAGACGGTATTTACCACTTCTGTGTTGAACACGAATTAATTTAATAATAGCTATATTTTGTAATAGGGCACTTCTTATTTATTCTTTATAGAAGTGTCTTTTTGATTAAAAATAAAATATTTTTGATCAGTATTAAATTTAAAGTATTTTATTAGCATTTTAATCATTTTTTCATATATAATCATGTTATGAATCAGATAGGGAGTGTGTTATATGCCATTAGTGAGAATCGATCTTTTAGAAGGTAAGACAGCCGCATTTAAAACACAACTAGGTGAGTTAGTTTATGAAGCTATGCTTGAAACAATTGGCATTCCTGAAGAAGACAAGTTCGTAGTTGTGAATGATTTAAAAGCTGAAGAACTGATATTTTCTACCAATTACCTAGGTGTTGACCGTACAGATGGTATCGTGATCATTCAAATCACCATGAATGAAGGGCGTACAACTGAAGTAAAGAAAGCTTTATACAAGACGATTGCGGATAAATTAAATAGTCAATTAGAAATTCGCAAAGAAGATGTTTTCATCAATTTAATTGAAGTAAATAAAGAGAACTGGTCCTTTGGTAATGGCATTGCCCAATACGCAGAGTAAGCAGTATTACTACAAGTACATAAAAGCCATACCCTAGCTATCCCCATTTTTTTGAGATAGCTAGGGTATCTGTCATCTTAACCCAGGAGGGATTACCATATATTACAAATCATCTTATACCTCACCACTCGGACAAATCACTATCGTGAGCGACGAACAAACTATTAAAGGCCTGTGGTTTGCTGACCAAAAACATTTCGGTAGTCAATACGACTTGCAAACGATGACAGCAGCCGAAACACCGGTGATAATGCAAGTCAAAAATTGGTTGGATGCTTATTTTGCTGGTGAGAACCCTATCCTTGACCCGACTATTCTAGCACCAGAAGCAACACCTTACCGTCAGCAGATTCTGAACGCGTTGATGAATGTCCCTTACGGCCAAACAACTAGTTATAAAGAATTAGCGGATAAAGTTGCGTCAAATACTCCGGGAAAAAGAGGTTCAGCTCGTGCAGCTGGCGGTGCGGTTGGCCACAATCCCATTTCAATTCTAATTCCATGTCACCGGGTTGTAGCTACCAATGGCGCACTTACAGGTTATGCAGGTGGTATCGACCGCAAAATAGCTTTACTGGCTTTGGAAGGCTTTGATCAATCTAAACTAGATAACCATCAAGTATAAGTGGGACGGTCAGGGAAACTGATTCCTTGTTAAATGAAAATAAAAAGAAAAATATTACATATCGGCAAAATAATTTAGGGTGAGATAATGGATAAATTAGCAATTAGGAAATTATACGATACCTTATTGAATGAAATGGGCCCACAAGGTTGGTGGCCTGCTGAATCTAAGGTAGAAATCATCTTGGGGGCAATTCTTGTTCAAAATACCAATTGGCGTAACGTCGATAAGTCCCTAAATAATTTGAAATCAGCAACCGCCTTTTTGCCTGAAGAAATTTTAAGATTACCTGTAGCAAAATTGGAAGAATTGATTCGACCTAGTGGTTTCTACCGCAACAAGGCGCGTGCAATTCAAGCTAGTTTCCAATGGTTTGACCACCATAACTGGGATTATCAAGCTATACAGAATGCATACGGAAAACAGTTACGAAGTGAACTCTTGAAATTGCCTGGTGTAGGGTTTGAAACAGCTGATGTATTTCGCGTATTTATATTTGACCAACCAGCCTTCATCGCTGATGCCTACGCTAGGCGATTATTCAGTTGGTTGACAGACAAATCCTATGCAACCTATCAAAGCCTTTATCAAGATATCGTCTTACCGGATGATTTCACTTATGAAGAAGCCCAAGAATTTCATGGCTTAATTGACGAATTTGGCAAACTATATTTGAACAAAAATGGACAAGTAAAAGAAAATTTTTTATCTAAGATAGAACTACATTAGCGCTGGAAAATTGTAAAGCTAATGTAGTTTTTTTAGGCACAATTTTTAAAGAATAAAGAATCAGGTACTACTAGTTTCGAAAGGATATTTATATATTTTTTTTTAAGTTTTCGTATACCTAATTTTTTTAAAAGATACTAAAAAAACATTAGGTATTAAAGAGAATTTGAATGTTCTATAATGAAAACGGATACAAGAAGGTGGTGATTATCATAGACAGACATCAAATGAGATTGTTGAAAATCATTAAGGAAAAAGAGATTGTTACATATAACGAGCTAATTTCCATTCTTGGATGGACAAGATATATGATAAAGAAATATATTTCAGTAATTAATAAGCAATTTACAGAGGAACAAATTGATTTAAAAATCAATTATGAATCACGCATAGGAATTTATTTAACTGGTGAGGATATTGATGTTGTGTTTAATTCAAATCAAGGCTTAGATATCTTTTTAGACGATGATCGTCAGTTAGAGTTTATATCAATATTAATTAATTCTAATGGATACATTACAATTCAAGAAATTGCAGACAAAATGTTTTTAAGTAGATCATCAGTTGAAAACCTATTGAAAGAGACACGAACCATTTTACAAAAAAATGGACTAGAAGTGATAGGAACTAAAAATGGTATCAAGATAGATATAGATGAAATGGATAAACGAAAGTTAATTTCAAAAATTGTTAATTCATTTAAAAGTAAAATTGTTGCTTCACAAAGCACTAAAAACAAATTTAAGATGTCAATTAAATTTTCATCAGATGCTAAACAATTTATTGATATGGCTACATTGGATAAAGTCGCAGATGTTTTAAATGAATTTATTCATATAACTAATTTATATTTAACGGACTACGAATTTAACTCCTTGGCTATTCATTTAAGTATTTCTATAGAGAGAATTATTAAAGAATTTAAAGTTAAAGAGGTTAAATCTACTTCAGCACTTGAAAAAAATACAATTCGACTGAAGCAATTGATTGAAAAAGAGTTTGGAATCGTCGTTCCTTACTATGAACAAGAGTTTATGAATATCCATATAACTACTATACAGCAGAACCCTTATAATAAATCACATTATAAGGAGGATGTTATGGATATTGAAAGCGAAGGACTAAGCTATTTTACTGAATTAACACAGGGTTTGGTTAAGGATATTTCTGCAGATAGTATTTTAATTCATGATCTTTCTATCCATCTACGTAGTGCAGTTAATAGATTGAAAAATAATTTAGCAATTCGTAATCCTTATTTGGTTCAGATAAAAACTAATTTTATCGAAGCGTTTGAATACAGTAAGAAATTTGTTTCGGAGATAGAAAAAATTTTTAAGATTTCTTTTGATGAAGATGAGATAGCTTATGTTGCAATTCATATTCAATCATTTTTTGAGAGAATCCAAAGACGTAAAAATGTGGAGGCCTATATTGTCTGTAGTAGTGGTTTTGGAACATCCAAACTTTTGGAGCAACGCTTAAATAGTCTATTTGGGAATCAAATTAAGATAATCGGAACTGTTGGAATAAGAGAGATTGATGAAATAGAAATTTTAAACAAGTTGGTTATTACTACGGTTCCAATGACCAATACTCATGGAAATATAGTTTATGTTAGTCCTTTGCTACTTGAGAAAGATATTGAAAATATAAATAATAAAATTTCAGCTTTTAATGTAGATGATAATTCTTTTATCGAATTACTTTCTGAAAGTACCTTCTATCACAGTGAGGATACTTTAGCTACTAGAGATGATGTGATGAATATGATGATTGATGAGTTAGTTTCTCACCAATATGTAGAAGCAGAGATTCGAGAAAGTATATTTAATAGAGAAAAAATGTCTTCAACAGCATTGGGAGATTTTGCGATGCCCCATGGGGATTATCAATATGTAAAAAGATCTAGTATTTCAATCTACATTAATAAGAATGGTGTTGAATGGGGAGAAGAGAGTGTAAAAATTATATTTATGTTTCTATTGTCAAAGGAATTGAAACCAAAACTAAATGATATTTACAGTTTTTTCAATAAGGTCATAAGCTCTGAAAGAACGCTGCAGTTATTAATTCAAGCCGATACCTATCAAGAGTTTATAAAAGTATTACAAAATGAGGTGTATTGATGGAAGATGAACAAATTATTATTGACAAGCAAAATATTATTTTTAATTCAGATGCGAATAGTACAGCAGAAGTAATTCGAGAGTTAGCAGATACTTTATTCGAATGTGGACATATTACTGATATAGAGAAATTTATGGACTCAGTATTTGAGAGAGAGCGTGAGATTCCTACGAGTATAGGAAATGGAATAGCAATACCTCATGGAAAAAGTGATGTTGTTTTGACATCCAAGATATCTCTAGCAGTATTGAAAAAACCTATTGTATGGGATGGTAGTGATGATGAAGTTAAGTATATTTTCTTATTGGCAATTAAGGATGGAGACCAGGGTGATAATCACTTAAGGACATTAGCTAATTTAGCTAGTCGTTTGATGGATGATGAATTTGTAGAAATGCTAAAAGGAGCTACTAATATAAATGAACTTTCCTTTCAATAATTATTAATAAAAACAAAAGGTACTAAAGGGTTTGATAGTGTATTTTTAAGGAGAAGAAAATGAGTAAAAAAACAGTACATATGATTCCGCACACCCATTGGGATAGGGAGTGGTATTTTAATACTTCTAGATCAACGGTTTATTTGCTGAAACACGTAAAAGAAGTTATTGAAGTTTTAGAAAATGATCCAGAATTTAAAACATATATTCTGGATGCACAAAGTTCTTTAGTTGAAGACTATTTATCCTATCACCCAGAGGATGAGAATAGAATTAAGAAATTGGTAGCAGATAAAAGATTATACATAGGTCCCTGGTATACACAAAGTGACCAACTTGTTATTTCACAAGAATCGATAGTTCGCAATCTCTTATACGGATCAAAGAAAGCTAAACAGTTAGGACATTCGATGAGTATAGGATATGTACCTGATGCATTCGGACAAGGGGGTAATATGCCTCAAGTATATAGAAGTTTTGGAATTAAGAATGCAGTGTTTTGGCGCGGTGTTGCGGATTCAACATTTCCAGATACTCAATTTATTTGGAAGGGTACCGATGGTAGTGAAGTAACTGCAAATATTATGAGACATGGTTATAATTTTGGTGGAGAATTTGGTATACCTGAAAATATAGAAGAACAGACTTCTTATATAGAGAATTTTATTGAAACTTTAGAAAAAGAAAGTAATACTGACAATATTTATTTTCCATATGGCCATGACCAAGCACCAATTAGAGAGAACTTACCAGCACTTATAAAAGATTTTAATGAATTAGATTTATATAGAGAATATATTATGGGTGACCCCGAGAACTTTTTTAAAGAATTGAATAACAATTATTCAAAACTTAAAGTACTTGAAGGTGAATTTACTCAAGGAAAGCATAGTAGAATCCATAAAACTATTTTTTCAACCAGAGCAGATTTAAAACAATTGAATAATGAAATTGAGAATTTTATAGTCAATACCCTAGAGCCGGTATTGGTTATTGCAAATGAGTTAGGTATTGACTATCCTCATAGCACAGTTGAAAAAATTTGGAAACTAATGTTTGAAAATGCTGCACACGATAGTATTGGAGGTTGTAACAGCGATTCAACTAATAAGGATATTCTACAACGATATAAGGAAGCAAAGGATATTTCAAGTAATTTATTAGAGATAACTATGCGTAGCATTACGAATAAAATTCAATTTGATAAAGAGTTAAATATTACTACATTTAATCCGTTCCCTTATAAATATACTGGTGTAATTGAGGTTCAAGCGTATGTTCCCAATTTAGAATTTAGTATTTTCGATAGCCTTTCTCATCAGGAAATAGATTACGTAATAGAGGACTATCAAGAGCTAACAGAATATGTATTAAAACAAACAATAAAAATTGATTCAAGCAAACCGATTTATACACCAGATAAAGTATATCTGGTGAAATTGAAAGTTTGGGTAAGTGAATTACCAAGCCTAGGGTATCGTTCATTTTATATTAATCCAGATAATAAACCACAGCTGAATAATATTATGGAAGACACAGATAGTGATTTAATCGAAAATAATAAATATCAAATTAGTTTGAATAAAAATAATACCGTTAGAATAGTAGATAAGGAATCGAAAAAAGTATATGAAAATCAATTATTGTTGATTGATTCTGGAGATGACGGTGATTCTTATAACTTTTCACCACCTAGACAAGATTTAAAGATATCTTCAGAAGATGCAGAAAGAGTTTCGTATAAAATTGAAAAACACGCTAACCTAGAAAGGCTACAATATCATTTGTTAATGGCACTACCTTTCGATCTAGAAGAACGTGCTGAGAAAGTGCAGTCAACAAAGATGCCAATTACTGTAACTATTGATTTATTGAAAGATACCGAAACTATTAATGTAAATGTATCTGTGGAGAATAACGTTTTAAGTCACAAGTTAGTAGTTCAATTAGATACACAAATTCAAAGTGCATTTTCTTATGCGGACCAAATTTTCGGACCAATTCAAAGACCTGTTGAATTACCAGAAATGAACATATGGGAAAAAGAAGGATGGGATGAGACACCTATTTCTATTGAACCGATGCAAAGTTATGTTGCATTGACAAATGAAACAACCAGTTATGCAGTAATTACTGAAGGTGTTCGTGAATATGAAATTGTTGGAGAAAAATTCGAAAAAATTCAGTTAACTTTATTCAGAACATTTAGTCATATGGGAAAAGAGGATCTGCTATTCAGACCAGGGCGTGCTTCCGGAGAAACTATAGTAGAGACACCGGATGCTCAACTATTAGGGAAAATTAATTGCACCTTTGGAATTAATATTATCAATGAAAATTTAAACCAAGTAAACTTATCAAAAATTTCTAAAGAATATCTAACGATTATACCGTCATATCAAAATTCTGAATTCTTAAACGGTAGAATGATCTTCAGTCAAAAAAGACAAGAAAAATGCTTACCAAAAGCGTATTCGGAATTTGAATTGGATGATACAGATTTAGGTATCAGTGCGATAAAGGTTTCAGAATATTCTGGGGAAAAAGTGCTTCGAATTTTTAATCCGTACTATGATAAAAATATTAAAATTCCAGAAATATTAAGAAACAAGCCACAAGTTGAATTGGATGAAACAACGATAATTGAAGCGAAAAATGAATTAACACGGAATAAATTTATCACCATAAAATTAACAAATTAGAAATGGAGAGGATCACTATGAAAATTGTTGCAGTAACAGCCTGTATAGCAGGATTAGCTCACACGTATATGGCAAAATCAAATTTAGAAAAATCTGCGAAAGCAAAAGGGTATGAAATTAAGGTAGAAACGCAAGGAGCAATGGGAGTAGAAAATAGAATTACCCAAGAAGAGGTAGATTCAGCTGATGTAGTAATATTTGCTGTTGATACAAATGTGACAGACCGAGATCGATTTGAAGGGAAAAAGATTATCACAGTAGGTACTAAAGAAGCTATTCGTGATGGGGAATCTGTTATTGCTAAAGCTGAAGATGAAATTTAGAAGGAGATAGTAACATGACAGAAAGAAAAATTGGTAAAGAGATAGTAAATCATTTTCAAAGTGGTGTTTCCTATATTATTCCCTTGGTAACAGCTTCGGGTTTACTTACCTCAATTGCGGTTATTTTTGGTGGGACAGATGTATGGGACCATACGGATACTTTCTGGGGAGTAGTCCGTATGATTGGACAATCAGGATTAGGTTTTATCGTTCCTATGATTTCAGCATACATTGCATATTCAGTAGCTGATCGACCAGGACTTGCGCCTGGATTTATTACCGGATTAGTTGCTAGTTCCATGGGAACTGGATTTTTAGGGGGAATGATTACAGGTTTAGCAACTGGATATTTTGTTCAGTGGTTGAAAAAAATACCAGTCCATCAAAGTATTCAATCTCTTAAATCTATTATTATCATTCCATTTATAGCAACTGCTGTTGTTGGTGTGGCAATGTGGTATGTGGTGGGGCCACCAATCACTGCGCTAACCGTTGCTTTGACAACATGGTTAAATGGTATGACAGGTGCTAATGCGGTATTACTCTCTGCATTACTTGGTGCTATGATGGCGGTAGATATGGGGGGACCTATCAACAAGATTGCTTATGCTTTTGGTACTGCTGCATTTACTTCGGGCAGTTATATTGCTAGTACCGCAATGTTAATCGGTATTGGTCTACCAAACTTTGGTATGTGGTTAGCTACTATGCTAAATAAAGATTTATATAGTGATGCTGAGAGAGATAACGGTAAGACGGCATTAGTAATGGGATTAGTTGGAATCACTGAAGGTACAATACCATTCGCAGTGGCAGACCCAGCTAGAGTTATACCTAGTATCGTGGTGGGGACAGCTGTAGGTGCAGGTTTAAATGGTTTCTTCGGCTCAACACACCCTACGATGTTATCTACGTTTATGGCAATTCCGTTCACAAGTAATATTATCGGATATGTTATATCAGTTTTAGTGGGTGGTGTGGTCATTGCAGTGATGGTTAATTTCTTGAAATCTAGGGATAAGAAAGCAAAATAAAATTAATAATTAAATATTGTAATTATAGAAAAGTAGGTAGTTAAAATACTATCTACTTTTTATTTATGAAATATCAGTTAAATATTGTGTAAAATACTAATAAGCTGGAGTAAAATATTTTATTTTTTGATAAAGATAAAATAGTCTTCTAAAAAACAAGATATAAGATAGATGAGTACATTTTTATTAGAAATAGAAGTTAAAATCATATGTAGAAAATAATTTTTTTATGTGGAGGTATATATTGAAGAAGCATGATATTCAAAATTTATACGATACTTTGTTTGATACAGCATTTCTCATTAGGTATGGCTATTATGACGTTAATATGAGAAAGATTGAATCCAATAATATAAATGATAGATTATTAGAGGAGCATTACGGAAAATCAGAAAATTTTTATCTAAGAATTTTTAATTTACAAGATTTATCAAATTTGGTTAAGAAAAAAGATTTACGTTGTTTTTTTGATTTTGATGAAACTAATAAAAATGCAGATACAGAACCAATTTTATTTAATATTCCCAAGAATAAGTACACTAGAAGGGAATATAAAATGATTAATATTTTTAGTTATTTACAGCTATGTTATTTCATAGAAAAGAATAAGCAGGAATTTATTAATATTTTTATAGATAACAAGTTTTCGACTTCAAAGTATTTTAATCAGTTAGATTTTAACTTTAAATTTACAAAGCAAATTGAACAAAGATTGTTATATGTAGGTAATCGAATGCTAACTCTCGATTTGTCGAACTTTTATCATACACTATATACTCACAGTATTCCTTGGGTAATTACTGGGAAACAACAATCAAAAGCAAAACGTAGAGGAGGATTTGCGAATGATTTGGATACTTTAATTCAGAAGTGTCAATATACGGAAACACATGGGATACCAGTGGGAAATATAATTTCACGTATCATTGCAGAATTATACATGTGTCATATAGATAGATTAATGGAGGATAGAGGATATGTGTATTCAAGATATGTTGATGATATAAAATTTGTTTTTACTACTGATGCAGAAAAAGAAGCTTTTTTAACAGATTTTCATTCCCTCTGTAGAGACTTTAATCTCATACTAAATGATAATAAAACTAAAGAATATATTTTTCCTTTTGAAAATAATATTCAAAAAATAGATATATTTAATTACTTTGATGATTTTAATCAGAAAACAAAGGTTGAAAGTTGGAAAAATAGAATAAATAATTTTATAGATTTCTGTCTAATAGAAGAAGGAAAAGAAAATAAGGGAGCTATAAAGTGTATATTTTCTGTAATTATAAATAAAATGAAAGATTTAAAATTAACAGGAAGTTATATTCAAGAAATTTTACTAACGAGAGAAAATGTAACTCATCAAAATTTATATGAGAGAATTTTAGATATATCTCTAAAAGACTCTAGTTTATCTAATAAATTTCTAAATTTGACTGAAAACTTAGTAGAACTTGGAATTGACAAGAAACAAATAAAGCAGATTGTTAAAGAATATGTTTTAGAGAATGAAAAGAACTTAATTCAAAAATTAGATGATTCAGTTATTAATGGCTGGAATCAAGAAGTTTATCAATTACTTCTATATTCAGTAATATTTGATTTATCTGCTATAGCGACAGAAGAAAAATTAATTGATATTCTTTCTAAGGATCTCGATGATTACTCTAAATGTTTATGTGTAATTCTTTGGTTAAAAGAAAAGTATGAAGTTGAAAAACTTTTATCTATATTAGAGAATGTTCTGTCAGAAATTCACTTGAATTATGATGAAGGTAGCATTAGAATGCAAGAAAGATATTGGTTATTAAGATATTTCATGTATCATTTGATTCAGAATAATCTAATACCAAATCAACAACTAAATAATCATTTTTCAAAATGTAACACTAACAAAAAAAGCCAACTAGTAGAATCAGAGTTGAATAAGGACTATGTTCTCGATATTAACACTAGTATGAAGAAAAGCAAAAGAATGATTAATCAGTTTTATAAACTCTTATTAGATGAAAATGTTGCTCTAGTTGAACTAAGAACTATTGATGATGTGTTATTTGAGTTTATATAATAATTCCAAATATTAACTAACATTAAATACCCTATAATGTATATTTTCTATTCAAAATACATTTAAGGGTTTACATTTTCATTTTATTGCCGTAAGATATCACCATAAACAGTCAAATAAAATCTTCAGGGCAGGGTGTAATTCCCGACCGGCGGTAAAGTCCGCGACCTCCTTTAGTTAGGGGCTGACTCGGTGTAATTCCGAGACCGACAGTAGAGTCTGGATGGAAGAAGAGTAGAAACAAAATAAACGAATACTATTGCTATATAGTTTATTTGTGTGCCCTAGGAATCTAATTTCTAGGGCTTTTTTTCGTCACTCTGACTAGATTTTTTGTTGTTTAGAGAAAGGATGAGTGAATGAAAGACTATATGCAAGAAGCACTTGACTTAGCCAAATTAGGCCAAGGTTGGACAAGGTCTAATCCTATGGTTGGTGCAGTTATCGTGAAAGATGATCAAGTCATCGGCCGAGGTTACCATCAGCAGTATGGTGGTTTACATGCGGAAAGAGAAGCATTAAAGGATGCTAGCGAAAAAGGATATGATGTAAAAGGGGCAACCATGTATGTCACCCTTGAACCTTGTTGTCATTTCGGCAAAACACCGCCTTGTACACAAGCTATTATTGAAGCGGGTATTGAAAAAGTGGTGATTGCTGCAACTGACCCTAACCCACTAGTTGCTGGAAAAGGGATTCAGGAATTAAGAAAGCACAATATTAAAGTAGAAACGGGTCTTTTGGCTGAAGAAAGCGAAGACTTGAACCGTAAATTCAATTATTTTATGACCCACCAACAGCCCTATGTCACCATGAAATATGCCATGACCCTAGATGGGCGGACAGCTGCCTATACTGGGGATTCTAAGTGGATAACGGACAAAACTGCACGAGAGCATGTGCATTATCAACGCCACAGTAATCAAGCCATCATGATTGGTATAGGGACAGCGCTTGCTGATGATCCAATGTTAACTGTTCGAATTGATGACTTTGAAGGCATTAACCCTATCCGTATTGTTTGTGATACTAGCTTGAAGCTGCCCTTAACCAGCCAATTAGTGAAAACTGCTAAGGAAACACCAACAATTGTTGCAACAACCAATCAAAATCCACAAGATCACCAATCCTATCAAGAAGCTGGTTGTCAGTTATTAGTTGTAAAAGCAAAGAATGGCAAGGTAGATTTACTTGATTTAATCACCCAACTGGGCCAGCAAGGTATTCAAAGTATTTATGTTGAAGGTGGCTCAAAACTAAACGCGTCGCTACTTGAAGCTGGTTTAATACAAGAAATCCACACTTATATTGGACCTAAAGTTATTGGTGGTTTTAATCAGTATAGTCCTATCAGTGGTTTTGGTTTTCCAAAGATCAATCGAGCACTCACAAGTGATATCCAAGCAATTACGCCATTAGGTAAAGACCTTTTGATAGAAAGTAGGGTGGATTAAATGTTTACAGGAATTATTGAAGACATTGGCCGTATTGAAAGTATCAAGGCTATCAACAATCGTGCAGGACTTTTTTTGACCATTGCTTCTGAAAAAATAGTAGCCGATGTCAATCTAGGTGACTCTATTAGTGTGAACGGCATTTGTCTGACCGTGATGAATTACACCGATACCAATTTCCAAGTGGAAGTGATGCCAGAAACGATTGCGAAAACGTCTTTAGAAGGCATTACGCGCAATAGCCAAGTGAATCTGGAACGGGCGATGAAGGCAAACGCGAGATTTGGTGGTCATCTTGTAAGTGGCCATATTGATGGTATTGGTAAAATCACCGCAATTGAGGCAGATGGTATCGCTAATTGGTACACGATTCAAACAAGTAAAGACCTAATGCGCTATATCATTATGAAAGGGTCTATTGCGATTGATGGTACAAGTTTAACGGTTGCTGGAGCTGAAGGAGATAGTTTCAAAGTTTCCATTATCCCTCACACGAGTGAACAAACCATTTTTTCAACCTATCAAGTAGGCACTATCGTGAATTTAGAAAATGATATTGTCGGTAAATATATTGAGCAATTTACAGTGAAGGAGCGAGTTTAGATGGAATTTTCAACAGTCGAAGACGCATTAACAGCTTTACAAGCAGGTCAAATTATTATGGTTTTGGATGATGAGAATAGAGAAAATGAAGGGGACTTAATTTGTGCAGCAGAGTTTGCCACAACAGCGAATATCAATTTTATGGCAACTCATGCTAAAGGGTTGATCTGTCAGCCAATGAGCCGAGAAACTGCTGATAGATTAAACTTGTCGCCAATGGTGAATGATAATACAGACCCACATACGACCGCATTTACGGTATCCATTGATCATAAAGAGACGAGTACAGGTGTATCCGCAGTAGAACGCGGGTTAACCATGCGTGAAGTAGCAAATCCGGCTAGTCAGCCTAGTGACTTTAACCGCCCGGGACATGTTTTCCCATTAGTGGCGAAAGAGAATGGTGTGCTGGAGCGAAACGGTCATACAGAAGCAACGGTTGATTTGATGAAATTGGCTGGACTAAATCCAGTGGGAGTTTGTGTAGAAATTATGCGCGAAGACGGTACGATGATGCGCCAAGCCGAATTACTTGAGCAAGCAGAGAAATGGCAGATGCCAGTCATCACCATTAAAGGGTTACAAGATTACAGGATGAAAACTGAGCGTCATACCCACCATGTATCACAAGCTAAAATGCCGACAAAATTTGGTGAATTTACTATCCATACTTTTATCAACGACATAGATAATCAAGAACATGTGGCTTTGGTAAAAGGGGATATTTCAGGTAAGGGACAGGTCTTAACGCGTCTGCATTCTGAATGCTTAACGGGCGATGTGTTGGGATCCAACCGGTGTGACTGCGGAGAACAATTACATGAAGCTTTACGAAAAATCAACGAAGCTGGCCAAGGCGTTCTCTTATATTTAAGACAGGAAGGTCGCGGTATTGGCTTAATCAATAAGATAAAAGCCTACCAATTACAGGAAGAGGGACTGGATACTGTAGAAGCCAACCATGCTTTAGGCTTCCCCGATGATTTAAGGGAATACCATACGGCTGCACAAATGTTGGAAGAACTGGGTGTGACATCTATTGACCTGATGACCAACAACCCTGATAAGATCGCACAATTAGAGGCATCTGGCATCCAAGTAGCGAACCGCGTGAGTATTGAAATGGCTGCTAATCCGGATGATGAAAACTACTTAATCACTAAAAAAGTAAAAATGGGTCACTTATTAGACTTATAAAATACGGAGGAAAAGAAAATGAACATTATTCAAGGAAAATTGTACAACGGAGAAGATATTAAAATTGGGATTGTAATTGCGCGATTCAATGATTTTCTAACGAAGAGTTTACTAAGTGGTTGTGAAGATGGCCTTACACGTTCAGGCGTTTTGACAGAAAATATCGATGTTGCTTGGGTACCAGGTGCCTATGAAATTCCACTCACTGCAGCGACGATGGCAGAGACTGGAAAATATGATGCAATTATTACGCTTGGTGCTGTGATTAGAGGGGCTACAAGTCACTTTGATGTGGTGGTTAATCAAGCGTCAAGTGGGGTATCTCAAGTGGGTCTAACGCATAAATTACCGGTTATCTTTGGTGTTTTAACGGTCGAAAATATTGAACAAGCCATTGAACGTTCTGGTACTAAAGCTGGTAACCTTGGCTTTACCTATGCAACGAATGCTATTGAAATGATTAATTTATTCAAGGAAATTAAACAAAAATAAGTTATTAAGCCATATGAAAACATCTCTAACACCATAAGGCTAGCTTTAATTTTCAATCATGGTAAGATGGGAGTTGGGAAAATAAAGCGCATTCAAGTAATACCCAAGCTTTTTGTTCATTTGCGCAAAAAAATTAAGGAGACTTCATATGACGATTCAATTTAAACAAACATTAGCGCCAACCAAGGATAATTCTGGAAAACCTATCATTTTAAGTGACGCTACCTTCGCTCAACGTAAAGAAAAAGTGCTTCAATTGATGCGAAAATATGACTTCTCATCATTGATGATTTACGCAGACAAGGAACACGGCAGTAACTTTGAATATTTAACTGGTTTTATTCCACGATTTGAAGAAGCTGTGCAAGTAATCAACCAAGACGGGACGTCAACATTGATTTTAGGTAATGAGAATTTCAATAAGACGAGTATGTCACGTACAAAAAGTGAAGGCATTCTTTGCCCATTCTTCTCTTTACCAAACCAACCTATGGATTTTACGAAAACTTTCGCAGACTATCTTAAAGACGCTGAAGTAGATGCTTCTAAACGAATTGGTTTAGTAGATTGGAAGCTTTTATCGAATGATATGAATAACTTCCACGACCATCATTCAGTACCTGCATTTATTGTGGACGGCATACATGAGGTTTTTGGTGCTGATAAAGTTGTGAATGCAACGCAACTATATATGCATCCAAAAGAGGGTGCTCGTGTGACAAACAATGCAGAGGAAATCGCTCGTTATGAATATGGTGCTTCCCTTGCTTCTGATGCTGTTCTTGAAGCAATGAACCAGCTAACTATTGGTCAAAGCGAGTTAGAAGCTGGAAATCACTTAAATCGTGATGGACAATATCCTTCTGTTGTGACCATTGCAGCCTTTGGCGATCGCTTTAAGGGCGCGAACCTTTATCCAACTTATAATACACTAAGTGATGGTGATAAAGTTGCATTAACTGTAGCCTATAAAGGGGGCTTGTCTAGCCGGTCTGGCTATGCAGTGAAAGACGAAAGTCAGCTCGCAGAACGTGATCCAGGATACTTAGAAGAAGTGGTTTACCCATATTTCAAAGCGTATAAGTGGTGGTTAGATCATTTAACTATTGGTACAAAGGGTGGCGACTTCTACCAAGCATTTAGTGAGTTCTATCCGCAAGCGACCTATGGCTGGAACTTGTGCCCAGGGCATTTAGTAGCTGACGAAGAATGGTTAAGCTCACCATTCTATCAAGACTCTGATGCAGTCATTCAAAGTGGCTACATCTTCCAATTAGACTTTATTCCTTCACAAGCAGGGCACAATGGTGTATCGGCTGAATCAACGATTGCGGTTGCGGACGCAGCACTACGCGAAGAGATTAAGATTAAACAACCAGAACTTTGGTCGAGAATCTCTAAACGGAAGGATTATCTAAAAGAAGCATTAGGTTTAGCGTTACCAGAACATTTACTACCTTTAGCGAGTACCTTTGCCTACTATAGACCATTCTTATTAGACAAAAAAACTGCTATCTACTTTGGATAAAAAAATCCCCCTCAAGATTGGTTAACCGGACTTGAGGGGTTTTTGTCTATTTCTAAGTGAATAATGACGGACTATCCTAACGGAATTGCCATAAAGATGTTAATATATGTATAATATTATAAATAAATTGGAGGGTTATGCTCTTGGACGAACAGATTGAATTATTATTTACCATCGATGAAGGCTATTTGAATCCCTTAAAAGTGGCTTTAACATCGATTCGTCAAAACAATCCAGGCCAAGCCATCCGCATCTGGTTGATTCATGAATCAATTGCAACGCATACTATTCGCGAATTGCAGAAGTTAACGGATTATTTACAGTTTGGTTTTGAAGCGATTAAAATTGATGGTAGCCGATGGAATAGCGCTAAAACTGAAGATAGGTACCCAAAAGAGATGTACTTCCGCCTACTTGCGGGTGAAATATTACCTAAAGAAATGAAACATGTGATTTATTTAGATCCAGATATTTTAGTGGTTAATCCCTTATTAGAGCTGTGGCAAACAGATTTAGAAGGTCATATGCTAGCAGCCGCTACACATGTTGGTTTGACGGACGTTTCTACCCGAGTAAACCAAATGCGACTTGACGTTGACCATGCATACTATAATTCTGGTGTGATGGTGATTGATTTAGATAAAGCTAGAGAAATTGTCAAATGGTCAGATATTGCGCGAATGATTGAAAAATATAATCTGTTACTATTCTTACCTGACCAAGATATTCTCAACCATTTGTATGGCAAATATACGAAGGAAATTCCCGAAGAAATTTGGAATTATGATACGCGTAAATATATACGCTATTTTACCAAAAGTTTTACTCAGCATGATATTCACTGGGTGATGTCGCATACTGTAATCCTCCATTTCTGTGGAGGCCCCAAACCGTGGGACGATAAACATGACAACCGCTTTACCAGTCTTTATCTTAATTATCAAAACCAATTGAAGCGTATTGAGGATTTGATAAAGTAGATTGAAATAAGTTTTTTTCATTACCTATGGTGGTTAAATTCTTATTTACTATCGTCAAATCAGTCATAGACACTTTGAAATCTAATAAAAAATCCCTAGAAGTAAACATATACATGCATACTTCTAGGGATTCTTTTTTATAGGATAAATAATCCAATTAATCGACTGATTTTAATGCTTCTAGCATATCGACGTGTTGTAGACGTTTATAAATGATATAGGCTAGAACAGCTGTAATTGATCCGATAATAGCAGCTGGAACAATAAAGCTTGTCGCTGCTAGTGCAGGGTTAAACATTACATCAGCAGGTGGAACGATTCGAATAATATATTGGTGGAGCATTTCACCAATACCGAAACCTACTAGTATACCTAGTGCAGTTAAAACGATCGTTTCACGGTAAATATATAAGGTAACTTCATTATCAAAGAAACCAAGTACTTTGATAGTGGATAATTCACGCATCCGTTCAGAAACATTAATATTCGTTAGGTTATATAGGATAACGATACCTAGTAAACCAGCAACAACAATTAGAACAGTCATGATTTTATCCAATGAATGAACAATTGTATCGATTTGATTCATTAGGGTAGTGTTTTGTACTACACCGGCAACACCGTCTAATTCAATGAATTTTGCAGCTTGATTTTCTGTGTTCTTAATTGAATCATCTTTTAAGTTGACTAGATAAGCATTAGATTGGTAATCCTCACCGTAAATTGATTCATAAACTTGTGGACTAGCGAAGACAAAGTGACCAATATACATTTCTGTAATTCCTGATACTTTCATTTCACGGTCTTTACCGTTCGTATCTTGAAGTGTAATTGTATCACCCACTTCAGCGTCTACTAGGGTAGCTAGTCGTTCAGAAATTACTACACCATCATCAGGTAAGTTTAGCGTTTCATCAGAACCACGTTCAGTTAATTGAATATAGTCTGAAAATTCATCTAAGTTTTCTGGGGAAATTAAAGTGATATCTTGTGTATCATTTTGTTTTCCACCGACAGTTGTTAGCTCTTGATATGCTACTTCACCGAATTGATCAATGTCTTGAGAAGATAAAGTATCCTTAATCTCATCATTTTGTTGATCAGAGACATAGTCATTTTCTGCTACAATCATATCGTAATGGATTAATTCACCAAATTGACGTTGGTTAATTTCACCGATAGATGATTGTACGCTAAGCCCTGAGAATAATAAGGCAGTAGCACCGGCAACACCAAAGATTGTCATTAGCATCCGTTGTTTATAACGGAAGATGTTTCTTGCTGTTACTTTGTGGGTGAAGGACATCCGGTTCCAAATTGGTGTAATTCGTTCTAATAAAATCTTAGATCCAGCACTAGGTGCTTTTGGTAAAAGCAGTTGCGCAGGTTGTTCTTGTAATTCTCTCTTCGCTACTAAATAGGCTGGTAAAACAGCTGCTAATAAGGCTAAAAGAATGGCAACCAAGGAAATTGCCCAGTGGAAGTGTAATTCAATGGCTGGCAAGGTATAGCTTGCACTATAAGCATTGTAAACAATATAAGGGAGTAGGGTGTGTCCTAAGATAATCCCTAAAATAGTACCAGATAAGCTGGCGGTTAAACCGTAGAAAGTAAATTTCTTAATAACGTCTTGGTCATCATAACCTAGGGCTTTCAAGGTACCTGATTTAGTCCGTTCTTCGTCTACAAAGCGTGTCATGGTAGTAAAGGTAACGAGTGCAGCAACGAAGTATAAGAAGATTGGGAAGATATTTGCTAGGGAATCTACAATATTTGAAATGGTACTGTAGATTTTATACCCATCGCTACCTGGAATCTCCCGACGACTATTTACGGAATAAGTTGGTAAGGATAAATTATCCACCATTTCTTGTGCTTCGGCTAGTTCATCTTCTTTTTCTGCTATCTCATCTTCAGCATCCGCTTTAGTTTTAGCGAATTCAGCGGCTTTATCTTCGTATTCTGCCTGACCCTCAGCAAGACTTTCTTTGGCATCTGCAATTTGGGCTTCAGCATTCGCAGATTCAGTTGCTAATTGGTCTTCTGCTTGGGCTAATTCCGCTTCTTTATCAGCTAATGCCGCTTTTGCTTGGGCTAACTTATCTACATTCGCTTGGTATTCCGCTGATTTCTTATCTAATGTCTCTACACCAGCAGTCCATTGTGCTAGACCCTCATAGTAAGTATTTAAACCGTCATTATAAGATTGGATACCGGCATTATATTTGGATAAGCCATCTTGGTATGCCGCTTCTTTTTCTTGTAAGAGGGCTTCATTCTCGCTTAAGCTAGAAGTTGCTGCTTCAATTTGAGCTTTACCATCATTAATTTTGGCTTGATTGCTAGATAATGCTGCGTTACCATCACTTAATTGTTTGTTAGCAGTATCTAATTGTGCTTTAGCACTATTTAATTGTTCTTGGCCAGCATTTAGTTGACTTTTAGCACTTTCTAATGCTGATTTCTGTTGATTTAACTCAGCTTGACTAGCCTCTATTTTTGCCATTCCAGGAGTGTATGTTGAATTCATGAAGGATTCATATTCACTTTGGCTAGCATCTAATTTTTCTTGTAGGTCAGCAATTTGTGCTTGTAGCTCAGCAGTATCAGCTTCATTTAAATCGCCTGCATCTAATTTATTTTGTAGGCTAGTGATTTGTTCGGTTAAAGCTTGAATACCTTTTTCATAATTTGCTTTTCCATTTGCCAATTCTTGACTGTTTTGATCAAGTTGATTTTGTGCGTTTGCTACTTGACTGGCTTTTGCTTCATAGTCAGCTTGTTTTTCCTCAAAAGCATTTAAGTTTTTCGTGTATTCACTATACTTATTGTCATACTCAGCTTGTTTGTTATTGAGCGTTTCTTTGCCTTTGGCAATTTCTGCTTCGGCGCTATTTATTTGGGCTTTCTTCTCAGCTAATTGACTATAGCCATTAGCAATCGCCGTTTGCCCTTGATCTAATTGGCTTCTTGCGGCAGTTAACTGATTTTGACTATCATTTAACTGTTTCTTTGCTTGGTTTAATTTAGCTTTACCATCTTGTAGTTGGTTCCACTTTTCGTCCAATGTAGCTTGCCCATTAGCTAACTGCGCTTTAGCAGCATCTAATTGTGCTTGACTATCATCAATTGTAGCATGGGCATTCGCAATTTGATTGGCACCATCATTAATTTGTGCAGTGGCGTCAGCTACTTTAGTGTCTAATTGATTTTGTGCATCTTCAATTTCAGCTTGACCATCAATTAATTGTTGTTTGGCATCATCTAGTTGTGCTTGTCCATCTGCCAATTTCTTCTTGGCATCATCAATTTGTTTTTGGCCATCATCAATTTCCGATTGATAATCATTTTTAATTGTTTCAAGACGATTTTCTGGTTGGTTTGCTAAGGCATCATCTAAATCATCTTTGTGATCTTGAAGTCTTTCAGTGTAAGTATCTGAATAAGGATCGATATTGATTAAATCATCGAATCTTAATCGAGCCAGCATATAGACATCTGAATCAAACGCAGATTCAGGTACAATCGCGTAACCTTTTAAGGCACCGGTTCCGGCTGTAGAAGCACCTTGGTTTAGATTGGATAAAATTTCACCAGAATAAATAAAACCAACAATTTCATAGGTGTCTTCTTTTAGAACGGTATCACCAGAGGCATCTGCCTGTTCTGACAGGTCAATTTTATCACCTATTTGATATTGATCATCAAAGCTTGCAACTATCGCTATTTCATTACTTGCTTTAGGTAATTGACCTTCCACTAATTCATAATCAGAGATATCTTCTCCCATTGAGAATACACGAATAGCTGTATGGCTATCATCAATAGTGACATCCTTTAAATAGCCATATTCAATATCTGCCAAGCCCGAGGTTTTATCCAAGATTTTAACATCATCATCATCAATACCCATTGAACCAATCACAGTGATATCAGAAACGTTTAACTCGTCAAAATAATGCTCACCAGTTGCTCGCATATCTGGTCCGGTCACTTTTAAACCAATTAAGGCAAAAGAACCTATCAACATTAACCCCATGATAGAGAAAAATCTACCTTTAGATTTAGTGATTGATTTTCGAATATCCTTCCATAACATTTTCTTTTTCATGTTTATTTGTCACCTACCATTCGATATCTGAGATATTTTCAGGTGCATCATTTACTTCAATAGATTCCACTGTAGCGTTACGCATGTGAATAACTCTATCAGCAATAGGTGCAATGGCTGCATTATGTGTCACGATAACTACAGTGGCACCATTCTTGCGACTCATATCTTGTAAAATTTGTAGGACTTGTTTACCTGTTTCAAAGTCTAAAGCACCTGTTGGCTCATCACATAGTAAGATTTTTGGTTTTTTAGCAACCGCTCTAGCAATTGATACCCGTTGTTGTTCACCACCAGATAATTGGGCAGGGAAGTTGTTAATTCTATGTCCTAAACCTACACCCTCTAATACTTCGATAGGATCACTTGCATCTTTTACAATTTCAGAAGCTAATTCCACATTTTCCTTAGATGTTAGATTAGAGACTAAATTATAAAATTGGAAAACAAAGCCCACATCTTCCCGGCGATATTTGGTTAATTGTTTTTTGCTGTAAGTGGCGATATCATTACCGTCAATGATTACTTGTCCTTCATCATTGGTATCCATACCGCCAAGAATATTTAACATAGTGGATTTTCCGGCACCGGATGAACCTAAAATAATAGCTAGTTCGCCTTCCTCAACTGAAAAATTCACTTCATTATTTGCGGTAATCACATTTTCACCCATGTGATAATATTTAGAACTATTAATGACCTCTATATAACTCATTTTCATTTCCTTCCTTATAAATATAAATTAACATGTCCAAACTAATGAACAACGTGTTGATTTATTTACTTAGAGAGTATATGATTAATGTGCAAGAAAATCAATAAACAAAACTCAAAAAAGTGTTGATTTCTCAACGCTTTTAAGAAATCTGTCTATTTTAAGAAAGTAGGAGAATAGATGAATCGAAAGACGGAAACCAAGGAGAAAATAAAAGCAGCCTTTATCGAACTAGTGCACGAAAAGGGTTTTGAAGCGATGACAGTGAGTGATATCGCACGTCGTTGTGATATTAATCGTGGTACCTTTTATTTACATTATGTAGATAAGTATGACTTAATGAATAAACTGGAAGAAGAAGTGATGTATGATTTAGAGGCCATCATTTTAAAAGATCCGGATCAAGATCAAGTGGGAGAAGTCCCACAATTGATTCCTTATGAAGAGATTTTAGAAGCTTTAGTCTATGTAAAAGCTGAATTTAAATTTGTAAAAGCGATTGCCAGCCCAGGTGGAGACCCCAATTTTATGCAAACCCTAAAGTCGATTATCGGGCAACTTATTGATATCAAAATAAAACAATCCAATCGATTAAAATTTGAGAAAATAGATTTACCGGAAGACTATGCGATTGAAATTCTCTTATCATCCATAGTAGGCATTATTACCCTATGGATTAAAAAAGATGGCAAAGAATCACTAGAAGAAATTGCGCACATGATTACTAAAGCGAAACTATTATCGCCATATGAATTGTTATTATAGAGAAATATACCGGATAAAGAATTGAGCATCGTTTTTAATAAATACATATTTTTTCCGATGATAGAAAAGCCAGTAAACTATGATGAACATGATTACTGGCTTTATATGGTTTTTCTAATGCATATGTTTTCTAAAGAAGTCAAGTTGGTCAAGGTTGCATTCCTTAGCAATAGCTGACTTTTGGTCGATATGGAAGACGTGGTTTAATTCAGCCCCGTCTGTATTAGCGTAGATTTTAAAGTAGACTTCATTCCCTTTAGCGATTAAAAACTGGGCAAATTTGATACCAGCTTCTTTAAGGAAATCATGACTTGAAGTCATGACAAAAGCAGGCGGAAAATTGCTAGTAATATATTGTTCCACAGGTAACTGCGCTTTTAGTTGATCAGTCATTTTTTCATCGAGGTAATATGGAAAGTCATCAGCAGAACCGATATTATTGCCAATGTAGTAGGCACCACAATTTAAGCCAACAGCGTTAAATTGGACTTTTGCTACTTCAAAATCGAACAATTTTTGATAATCGGCATTTGAAACTATCGTAGCATACTGCTGCGTCAGTTGACCTCCTGCAGAGTCGCCTAATAAAAATAAATTGTCTAAATCAAATAATATGCTTCGTTGTTTTTAATCACCCATTGTAATACTTGATTGATATCTTCAAGTGGTGCTGGGTAAATATGGTCTGGTGCGAGACGGTAATTGAAATTAATGACTGTAAAGCCTTGGGTAGCTAAAAACATGGTGTAGAACCGATAAAGTTCCTTATCGCCGTAAAAGAAGCCACCACCATGAATATGAATTAAGGTTGGTAATTTTTGACTTGTGCCAATTGGATAGTAAACATCCAAACTATTCTCAATACCATGAGGACCATAAGAAATGTCACGAAACTTCTCAATGGATGTAGGTTCAACTAGACCTGCATCTCTTTTGGCATCGCCTTCTTTAAATTCTTTGCGCATTTTTTCAACATCAATTTTCATGAGGCAGCACTCCTTTTACTTTCATTTCTTTTCGTTTGATCGAAACTGCTTTAATTGTAAGTAAGATGAATAATAATAGAAAACCTGAACCAGCAATTATCATACTAAAAGCGGGAGATATATGTAAAAAGTCTATAAAAATATTACCGATATCATAACGTATCTATCATCTATTGTATAGTTTTAAAGATGACATTTCACTTTCTAAGGGCACATTGAAAGTATACGTTACTTGACAAATTGTTAGGGTACAATGTATGAGTGAAGTGATAAGATGTTAGCAAAAGAAGATTTACCTGTATGTCCAGTGGCGACAACCGTCGATTTGATTGGGAATAAATGGAAGGTCTTAATTATTCGTGAGTTATTAAAGGGGACTTATCGTTTTAATGAATTGCACCGATCGATTGAAGGTATTAATCAAAAAGTATTGACGGAGAACTTGCGTAAACTAGAAGCAGATGGGATTTTTATAAATCACCCTGCATCAAGAGAAGAGATTACTTGGATGGCTGGATTCGCAGTGATTAAATAGTTAAACTTTATAGAAATAATAAATAAGCCGTGATTCCCGGGGTAGTGGGCGTCACGGCTTTTTTGGAGGTAGATATAGTTTTTTTGTTGGTTAGTTTATGACTTTATCTGGATCAAAGTCTGTATAAGTATTTACTGTTTCAGTAGCTTTTTTCTCGTTGTAATTATCTAATAAGGACATGGCAATTGTCGTTAAAATACCGATTACGGCAGCGTCATCCACAAAGCCTAAAGGTCCGAAAATATCTGGTAATATATCAGCAGGGAAGATGGTATAAGCGAGAGCCAATCCAGTAATTGCCTTAATATAAGTCGGTGTTTCCTTATTAAACAAGGCTTTGGCGAACTTGCCTAAGGTCATTTTTGACGTTTGTTTCATTACATACATCATCCTTTCTCATGACTATATATTAATCGGAAAAAGGGTTTATTGTATCCGTCCTAAGACCTAATTTAAACATTTGCTTTCGTTAAGTCTAGATACATTACATGCATATCAACATAGCGACCGTCTTTGACTTGGAATCCGCCTGGAATGGTGCCTACAATTTTAAAGCCAAATTTTTCATAAGTATGGATTGCAGCCTTATTTTCAACGACAACAGTATTGAATTGCATACCTCTAAAACCGTGTGCTTTAGCCTCCTCAATTGACTGTGCAACTAAATCTTTAGCTAAACCTTGACCGCGGAATCCTTTTGCGACTGCATAAGTCCCGTTTGCAACGTGACTAGCTCGGCCTTCATTATTCGGATTAATGAGATAATAGCCAGCGATTTGGCCGTCTACTAACAAGACTTCAACTTGGCTATAAGACGCAAGTTTATTCTCAAAATCTTCATTTGAATAGAGGTCTAATCCTGGGAAAGCAACACCGTCCGTCAATATATCGTTCCAGATTTCTGTTAATGTTTCAATATTGACTTGTGTGTAGTTTACAAATTCTTTCATATATAAGACCTCCTAAAATTTCATTAATTAAGCCTATTTATTCTACCTATACATAGCAAATGCATTCAATATCAGATTACTTTCTATTATAGGTTTTGTTGTATTGTAAGGGTTGACATTCCTTGGAAAGATTGTTTGAATAGAGGTATTCAAAGAGACATTTGGGGTGCTGTGACAGCTGAGATTATACCCATGGAACCTGATACAGTTAATACTGGCGAAGGAAAATGTAGTAAATATTGTCGAAATATGATTTTATTGGCTTTTATGCCTTTCAATTGTAGTTTTGGACGAACTATTTCCCCCCTTTTGTCGAATACTGACAGGAAAGGGGGATTTTTTGTTTTCCAAAAGCTTTCTAGCAAGCTTGTAATCAGCTAGGATTTCTAAACAATATTATTTGAAACATTGAAAGGATAATTGTAATGACAATTGATTTATACACTTTAAAGACTTTACCCAAATTACCCAACCCATTCCCGCTAATCAAGAACCCCTTGATTCAGTGCCTAACGAATACCGTGACAGTGGAATCAGTAGCCAATGCTTTATTGTATGTGGGGGCAGCACCGGTAATGGCAGATCAAGAGGCAGAAATGGCTGTCTTCTTCGACCAAAATGATGGTGCTTTATTAAATATAGGCAGTTTATCACCTGAAAAAATACGCAATATCTTACTTGCAGCAAGAACAGCTGACGAAACGAAGACGCCTTTTGTATTGGACTTAGTTGGGGTATCCGCTAGCCCAATGCGCAATGAGTTAGCCAAGGAAATTAGCAGGTCAAAACCAACTGTTATCAAAGGGAACCTATCTGAAATGCGGACTTTCTGTGGGCTAGGTTCATCAGGACGTGGCGTGGACGCAGGTGAAGCTGACCAAAATGAAACGGCCTTAGTGGAACTAGGACAAGCTATGCAAGCATGGGTAGCTAACCAGCAAGATACTTGCTTATTAGCGACTGGCCCAGTTGATATTGTTGTGGATAATTCTGGTATTTATTATTTAAAAAATGGCGTCGATGCACTTGGCCGCTTTACAGGAACAGGGGACATTGTCGGTGCCTTAGTGACAGCTATCATTGCGAGTGGACAACCGGTATTAGAATCAGTGATCTTGGCAGTTTCATATTTTAATTTATGTGGGGAAAAAGCAGACGTAAAAACGAAGGGTTTAGCTGATTTTAGACAAGCAACATTAAATAACCTTTCACTCTTGTTGGAATCAGATGATTGGCTAACAGCAATTAAAGGAGGTCAACTATGATAGATTATCGATTATACCTCGTGACCAATGCGTTTGATTACCATGAAGACGTTTTTTTACAAGTGGTTGAAGAAGCGATTAAAGCTGGTGTTACCCTAGTGCAATACCGTGATAAGACAGCGACAAGTCGTGATGCATATGCGCTGGCTTTAAAATTAAAGGCGATTACGGACCGATATGCCGTACCTTTAATTATTGATGACCGGGTAGATCTAGCATTGGCAGTGGATGCTGCTGGTGTTCATATTGGTGATGATGAATTACCTGTAGATGTTGTACGAAAACTGATCGGTTCAAATAAAATTTTAGGGGTTTCAGCCAAAACCATAGACAGGGCAAAAGAAGCTTATCAACAAGGGGCAGATTATTTAGGCGTTGGCGCTATATTCCCTACCACTACCAAAGATTCTTCTTTAGTGACCAAGGAAACTTTACGGACGATTACAAGCAAAGTGCCGATACCTATTGTGGCTATTGGAGGTATTCATTTAGACAACATGGATGAACTAAAAGACACAGGCATTGCAGGGATTTCAGTGGTTTCTGAAATTATGTTAGCGGATAGTGTGCCTGACCGAGTAAGGCAATTACGGGCTAATTTAACAGAAATCTTGGAGGTGAACTAAATGGTAAATACAACACCACAAGTGGTGACGATTGCAGGTTCTGATTCAGGTGGTGGAGCAGGCATTCAAGCGGATTTAAAGACCTTCCAAGCACGCAAAGCTTTTGGGATGTCCATTGTAGTCGCATTGACAGCGCAAAATACTTTAGGTGTTCAGTCATCTTTACCGGTACCATTGGACTTTATTGATGCACAATTTGCCTCACTTGTAGCAGATTTTAAGATTGGCGCTGTGAAGACAGGTATGTTATTTAACGGTGCATATGTAGAAAATGTCGTAAATAATTTAAAAAAGGTGGACTTTGGGCCATTAATTGTTGATCCTGTCATGGTAGCTAAGGGCGGACATCAGCTCTTAGACCAAGACGCCATAAATGCGATTCAAAACCAGTTACTATCTATAGCGACTTTGGTCACGCCAAATATTCCAGAAGCTGAGATCATCGCGGACATGTCTATAGAATCAGAAGCGGATATGTTAGTGGCTGGTTTAAAATTACAAGGATATGGCGCTAAAAACGTCATCATAAAAGGCGGTCACGCTAAAGACGCTAGAGCTCGGGATTTAGTGCTTATGGAAGATGGCGAAATTTTATGGTTATCTAGTCCTCGCGTTGAAACAGAAAATACTCACGGGACAGGCGATACATTATCTGCCGCTATTGCCGCTGAATTAGCTAAAGGCAGTGAATTGAAAGCAGCGATTGTGATTGCTAAGCAGTTTATTCAAGGCGCAATCGCAGATAGCATCGATGTCGGTCATGGGCACGGGCCAACCAACCACTGGGCTGATTTGTCAGATGATGTGTTAGTTGAAAGTGAATAATAAGAACAACGAAAGAGACCCACACTGTGTAAAATATATTTTTACGCGAGTGTGGGTCTTTATTATATTTTATGGATTTTCTGCTTGTTATTTCTTCAATTTACGTACTTTAATATCATAGACTGTATCTATGATGAGGAAAGTAATCACCAAGAGATTTGCAATTGTTTTCCAGAGGCTATCTTGAGTAAATAAAGCTGAAATTAAAATAGTGGTTACAATGATTCTGAAGACTACATTCCATATTGAGCTATTGGTAAAGCGACGAAGTTTCTTGTGTAAATGCAACAAATAACTTCCTTTCTAAATAGCGCGAACTTGTAACCGTACGATTAAGCCGTAATCTACCACAACAAAATAGTACTTTCAAGTTATTGAAATATTTATAAGATGCTGAATAAGGGGATTAAATGGAATCGCTGATTGGTCAAGTGCACAAAAATGTCTGTTTATACCCCTATAGTAAAATGCTTTCTTCTGTTCTAATATATATTCATGTAAGCGCAATCAAAGTGTGCATAAATATATATATATAGAGGAGTGACATAATGGAAATGGTAATTCCATGGTATTCAGCAATCATCGGTCTATCAATCGCTACAGCTGCCACTATTATTTACGGCATTTTATAATCAAGAATAAAAAGGAGAAGAAGGTATGAACAAGAAAATACTCGTAGCCCCTGACTCGTATAAAGGTAGTTTAACAGCTTTAGAGGCTTGTGAAGCAATTAGTACAGGGATTAAACGGGCTTTACCGGATGCAGAAATTGTCTCTTTACCAATGGCAGATGGCGGTGAAGGTACCGTACAATTTCTAGTTGATGCCACTGAAGGTACCCTCCACCAACTAGAAGTAGTTGGACCTTTGGGGATACCAGTTACTGTTAGCTATGGCATTTTAGGGGATGGTAGAACAGCTGTCATCGAGATGGCTGAAGCTTCTGGTATCGGCTATGTTAATGAACAAACAAAGAATCCTTTAGTAACAACAACCTATGGTACAGGTCAACTTATTCTAGCTTGTATTGAACAAGGTATAGAAGAAATTATCTTAGGGATTGGCGGATCAGCAACAAATGACGGCGGTGCTGGTATGGCACAAGCTTTAGGCTATCAATTATTAGATAGTGATGGCAATGAAATTCCATACGGTGGTGGTAGTTTAAATCAATTAGCCAGCATTCAAATGAGTCAAGTCCATCCAGCTCTAAAAAAGGTGAAACTAATCGTTGCATCAGACGTTAATAACCCACTTTGTGGACCAGACGGTGCGTCCAATGTTTTTGGCCCGCAAAAAGGGGCAACTAAAGAAATGATTCAAACCTTAGACCAAAATCTCGCACATTACGCTGAAATTCTGAAAAAAGACTTAGCTGTCGATATGATTGATACACCAGGCGCAGGTGATGCTGGCGGGTTAGGAGCAGGTTTATTGGCTTTTACCCAATCAGAAATGCATACTGGGATTGAAATTGTCCTTGAATATGCGAAGTTTAAAGAGTTTGCAGTCGGGTGTGACCTTTGCATTACTGGTGAAGGCGGGATCGATTTTCAAACAAAATTTGGTAAAACCCCTTATGGTGTAGCCCAAGCCTTTAAAGCAGTTAACCCGGATAAAAAAGTGATTGCTTTGGCGGGAAACGTTGGTACAGGGATTGATGAATTATATACAGAAGGTATTGACGCAGTATTTGGTATTGCACCAGGTGCAGCTACTCTGGATGACCTAATAGTAAATGCCAAAGATAACTTACCATTAACAACTGAAAATGTTATCCGTGCCCTATATTAAAGTGCTAATTTCTACCAGTTTTAGCAAATAAAAATCCCTAGGGTTTTCCCCAATCTTTTGCTAGAATAATAAAGCAATTAACGGAGTCACCGCCAATTTTTAGGCAGGTGGCTTTTTTTAGAAGAAAACAACTATAAGAGGTTTTATGAATGAAGAAATTAAATATCTGGATAAAACAGCATTTGCTGTTTGTGATTGCGACCACTTTAGCTTTAGTGAGTGTGGTCTTTGGCCGCTTTGATTTTACCTATATAAAGTATGATGTATTAGTGAGTTTATTTGGTTTGATGGTGGTACTGGCTCTTTTCCAAGCTTCAGGATTACTACGCTGGGCATCGATTAAATTAATTGACTGGTCTAGTAATAGTCAAGTGATTGTCCAATCTATGGTTTTATCCTCATTTTTTGGCTCTTTTCTACTATCTAATGATATTGCCGTCTTGACCTTATTGCCCATTTACTTAAATATCTTGCGTCACTTACCTAAATTCAAAGGCCGCATACTTGGCGCAGCTTTGATTGTAGTGGCTGCTAACTTGGGAGGGGTCTTTTTCCCCTTTTCCAACCCACAAAACCTCATTATCTATTCAGCCTATCAAGTAGATTTTGTAACATTTATGTGGTGGACACTACCTTTAATGGTGGCGGGCTTTATTTTAGTGATGGCAACTACTTTCTTCGTTGAAAAAAAGGTAGCACACACGGAAGTGAAGGAGGAGTCAGTTGACCGGTCAGTCGTTATACAAGCAAGTATTGGGATGATTTTAATGGTTATCGCCATTTTTGGCTTATTGAATATTTTCTGGACTGTAGCCTTTATTACTGCCTATGTTGTCTTAACTAATTGGCGGTATTTATTGCAGGTGGACTACTTGTTGTTGCTGACATTTGCTGCCTTCTTTATTTTAGTAGGGAATATCACAGATCTATCACTTGTCCAATCTTGGTTATCGGCCAATATTTCAAGCGAAGGAATGGCTTACCTAACTGGTTTAGTGGCCTCACAAGCCTTCTCAAATGTACCTACAACGATACTCGTATCACCATTTACTGACCAAGCCTATAGTTTATTGATGGGAGTAAATATTGGTGGTTTAGGGACGATGGTTGCTTCCTTAGCGAATCTAATCGGCTTTACTATTATTAGAAATGCTATGTCTATGAATGCAAAAGCTTATTTCAAAGTTTTTACCATCATAAATGTGATTTTTATCGCGATTTTAGTCTTGCTATTCTTTCCATGGTAACTTTTTCTCACTTTTTTATCATTATTGTTTAATTAAAGCTTGCATTATTGACCTTTTTAGTATAAATTAAAATTATATTAGAAAACGAAAGAGGCATCTCATTATGTTAAACACAACACAAAATAATATGAATATTGTCATTATTATTATTGAATCTAGGACTTAGGGAATTAAGCAGTAGCTAATTTCATATGTCCTATTTGTGTTGAGATACTAAATGGGATGTAAGCTTCCCATTTAGGGGAGCTTTTTTATTTGGTATAACTTTGTTTTTATTATAAAAGCAAGGATTGATGGTTTGTATAAATTGGGTTTGTTTTATAGGAGGAAAAGTATGAATTTTAAGAAATTTGGTTTAACACTATTATCAGCAGCAACGTTAGCTGCATGTGGTTCGGTAACGCAGACATCAAACAGCAGCTCTAGTTCAGCTGATGGAGATTCTGAAACAATTAATATCGGTGGAGACTTTGGTTTAACTGGATCAGCCTCAGCTTATGGTTCTTACATTAATGATGGGGCATCACTTGCTTTTAATGAAATTAATGAAGCTGGTGGAATTGATGGTAAAGAGATCAATTATGTAGTGACCGACAATAAATCAAATGTTCAAGAGTCTGCTAATGAAGCTACGCGTTTGCTTGGAGATGAAAATCTTTCTCTCTTATTAGCTTCTGATATTGCTGCATCAACCGAAGCTGCTATTCAACCAGCGGAGAATGCTCAAGTGCCAATGATCATTCCGTCAGCAACTGTTGACGATTTAACTTTAGATTCACAAGGGAATGTATTTGAATATATCTTCCAAATTGCCTTCCAAATCTCTAATCAAACAGCTGCGCTTGGGCAATTTGCAGATGAAAAAGGTTGGGATACGGCTGCTATTTTACAAGATAACTCTTCAGACTACGGACAAAACTTAGCATCTCAATTTGAAGAAGACTATTCTGGTGATGTTGTCATTAAAGAATCATTCCTATCAGGGGATACTGATTTTAGCTCGATCTTAAACAACGTCAAAGGAAAAAAACCAGACGTATTATTTGTTGCGGGCTATTATCCAGAAGGTGGGGCAATTGTGAAACAAGCGCGTGAAATGGGTATTGATGCAGCAATTCTTGGACCAAATGGATTAGGTAATGATGAATTTATCAACTTAGCTGGTGCTGAAAATGTTACTGACTTTTACTATGCAACAATCTTTGTAACAGGTGAATATGGATCAGATGCAGCCAATGAGTTTGCAGAGAGATACCGTGCAGCATACGATACTGAACCAGATTTATTCTCAGCTGGTGGATATGACGCTGCTAGGTTGGCCGCTGATGCAATCGACCGTGCAGGTTCTACAGATCCACAAGCCATCCGCGATGCACTTGAAGAAACACAAGATTTTGAAGGCGTAACAGGTAATATTTCATTTGATGAAGATCACAACCCGGTAATGGATTCGTTCGTAGTGGGCTATTCAGAAGGTGAAATTTCATCTGTAGAAGCGATAGAAGCAAATTAAAACCATATGCTTTGAGAGAATGCGCATACAGGATAGTTAGCACTATAAATTGGTAAGGATCACGATGGTTTAGTCGTGATCCTTTTTGATATTTTTTTATTATCTTTTGACTGAAAACGCATTTTAATACTTTAAAATAATCACTCGTATCAGGGAATGCAATCGCTGCAAATCAATTCTTGTCTATTTGAAAGGTGCTATCATAACCATAGGATGATAAGAAGAAGTGGCGTATAATATGACTTGTACAATATAATGGATACAGTAAAAATTTTATAAATAGAAAGTGTGGAACGTAATGGTAGAAACAGGTAAATATTATATCTATGCTGACCGTATTATTTTGGCAGATGAAGTTGTAGAAAATGCTTACTTAGAGGTTAATGATGGTCGGTTTGGTTATGCAACACTAGAAAAGCCTTTAAAAGGTGAAATTAAAGATTATACTGGCTATACAGTTGCAGCTGGTTTGGTAGATACGCATATTCATGGTTTTCACGGCGCTGATGTCATGGATGATGATTTTCAAGCTGTACAAACCATGTCTAAAGGTTTGCTATCAACAGGTGTAACTGCTTTTTTACCAACAACATTAACTTCTTCAGCAGACCTATTGACATCAGTTGCTGGTAAAATTGGTGACCACTATAAAGAGGCTGAAGGTGCAAAAATCTTAGGTATCTTCTTTGAAGGACCCTGGTTTACAGAAGAGCATAAGGGGGCACAAAATGCGGCTTATATGGGAGATCCTGACTTGGCGCAATTTGAAGTGTGGCAAACAGCTGCGAAAGGACTCATTCATAAAATTGCACTCGCACCAGAGCGGCAAACAGCCAAAGATTTCACAACAACTATTACAAAAGAGGGTGTTCATGTAGCTTTAGCACACTCCTCAGCTACTTATGAAGAAGCGACGGCTGTAGTGGATGCCGGTGCCAACATTTTTATTCATACCTATAATGGGATGTCAGGTTTACACCACCGCAATCCTGGTATGGTTGGCGCAGCTATGGCAACCGATGATACCTATGCGGAAGTCATTTGTGACGGCAAACATGTCCACCCAGGTGCAATCAAGGCGCTTGTTAAAGCGAAGGGGTGGGACAAGACAGTTCTTATTACAGATGCCATGTCAGCTGCTGGTATGCCCGATGGTAAATATCAATTAGGTGAATTTCCAGTTATTGTCAAAGACGGTGAAGCGCGTCTTGAGTCAGGTAATTTAGCAGGATCTGTTCTAACCTTAAATCAAGCAGTCAAGAATGTGGTGGATTGGGGTATTGTAGATAGTGAGCAAGCCTTACGGATGGCTTCACAAGTGCCCGCTGCCTCTATAGGTTTAGATGGTCGGGTTGGTGTCATTGCGCCAGGACGTGTGGCTGACTTCATTGTGGTAGATGCGGATATGAACTTAAAAGAAACCTATCTAAATGGTGTTTCTGTATTTCAAAACTAAATAAGCATAGAAAAATGGCACCAATCTAGTTGACATGAGCAGACTAGTTTGGTGCTTTTTTGATATGAAAAAGGCAAAATAACCCGTTACTTGTCTAGTCTACTCCATTATACATGTTATATTATATAACATCACCTGTGATAATTGTGAGGAAAATGAACCATATCCTACATCAGTAAGTAAAATATTTTGATAGGTAAAAAGCTTGAAATGACCGCAAAAACGAAATAAGATGAGAAAGTGGTGATAATTTAATACTTGAATATAATTATTTTCCAATCTATAATCTAATCACAAATTAATAAATGTTACATAAGTCACCCTGCGTATTATGAAATGTAACATAAAACGTCATGTTAGTAGCTAGGAAAATAAGAGGTGAAGCAGATGAATCAAGAATCTAACCATCACGCTTTAAATTATCAAGCGTATGCCAGCAAAACGTTTCAGCATTTACATCGTTATCCAGAGATATCCTTTCATGAATATCAAACCCGTAAGTTTATTCGGCAACAACTAGAAAGTTTTGGTTATACCGATATTTCATCTGAAGTTGGTGGTGGGGGAGTGATTGCCCGACTTAAAGGAGGCAAGCCAGGTTTAACCATTGCCTTTCGTGCAGATATGGATGCCCTACAAGTTCAGGAAGAAACAGACCTACCATACAAGTCTGAGATTGACGGGGTGATGCATGCCTGTGGCCATGATGCACATACTACGATTTTATTAACTGCAGCAAAATATCTAATTCATCTTAAAGAAGAAATTGCTGGTACGATTGTTTTTCTATTTCAACATGCAGAAGAGGTGAAACCAGGAGGTGCTAGAGCCATTATGGCATCCGGCGCATTGGATGATGTCGATAAGATTTTTGGTCTTCATGTTTCAGGCGATCAAACCTTTGACGGTACTATATCCTATCATGAAGGTTTTACAACAGCGAATTCCGATACCTTTGCGATTGAAGTTCAGGGGAAAGGTGGTCATGCAGCTACTCCTCAACATAATGTGGATGTGACTTTAACGGCTGCTTACTTAATTCAACAATTACAATCTATAGTGAGTCGTCATAAGAACCCTATGGATCCAGGTGTTGTCACAATTGGCAACTTTCATTCTGGTAATGGTGTTTCGAATGTGATGGCAGATGTTGCTACATTAAACGGTACGATTCGTACCTACAGCTCAGACTTAAGAGCTTTAGCGAAGAAGAAACTATACGCGCTATCTGAGGATATTAGTACAGCTCACGGAGCCACAGTCAAAATTGATTTTATAGATGGTTACCCAGCTCTTTACAACCATCCAAACGAAACCCGAACAGTTGTTGAAATCTTTAAAGCGCGTTTTGGTCAAGATAAGGTGAATGAAAAACCGGCTAGTATGGGCGGTGAAGATTTTGCTTATTACGTTCAAAAAATACCTGGACTCTTTTACTTTATTCCAGCGGGTGCCCATCCAAATGGAAAGAATTATCCCCACCATCATCCGAAATTTGAAATTGATGAAAAATGTTTGATGTTAGGGCTAGAAACGATTTTAACTATTGTGGACCATTATGTCATTGAAAGTGAGGTTAGACCTTATGTTGAGAGCGGATTTAACGAGTATTAGTCAAATTGAAAATGAAGTTAGCCAAGCAACGGCAGCCCTTTTAGCTAAATGGTTAAAATATGCGGCATCAATTGAATCAGAGGTTATCCAAGTGCGGCGCCATCTCCATCGTCATCCAGAATTATCCTTTGAGGAGTCAGAGACGGCTAATTTTATCTATATGGAATTGTTATCGGCAAAGATCTTTGACATCGAACGAAATGTAGGGGGTGGTTATGGGATTGTGGCACGAATTAAAGGGGCACAACCGGGACCAACGATTGCCTTACGGGCGGATATCGATGCTTTACCGATAATGGAAGAGGCAGATGTACCGTTTAAATCTGAAAACCCTGGTGTTATGCATGCTTGTGGTAATGATATCCATACGGCAAGTCTTTTGGGGGTTGCTCAAGTCATTCAGGCGCACCGTGACGAATTTGCGGGGACAGTGGTCTTTATCTTCCAACATGCTGAGGAGAAGAAACCAGGTGGTGCTAAAGCGATTGTCGAAGCGGGTTATTTAAAGGATGTAGATATGGTATTTGGTCTCCACGTTGATCCTTCTAAATCAGCTGGTGTAGTAGGTTATTCCTTAGCGTATGGTTCGGCCGCCTCAGATGCTTTTGAAATCAAGATTCAAGGTCGGGGCGGACACGCTTCTTCACCACATACTACGATTGATTCCGTAGTTATCGCTGCTGAAACGATTACGAACTTACAAACCCTTGTTTCACGAGTCGCCAATCCTATTGAGCCACTTGTGGTTACAGTGGCTGGCGTTGAAGCGGGTATGGGGGCACCTAATATTATTGCGGACACCGCAACGATTGTTGGGACTGTCCGGTCATCTTCACCAACTGGACGGGCAACCATTAGAAAACAATTGATTCAAATTGCTGAAATGACAGCGGCCATGCATGGTGGGACAGCTACCGTTGATTATGACGAAGGTTATCCAGCGATTCAAAATACCACAAGCATAGTGACTGACCTAGTTAGTGCCATTGATTCTTCTGCTATTTTCACAGATTTAATCGAAAATACCGCAGCTACAGGTGCCATGATGAATGGCGAAGACTTTGCCTACTATCTTGAAGACACCAAAGGCGCCTATTTCACCGTTGGTTGTGACTTCTTGGAAAAGGACAAGCAAGGTCGTGCTAGCTATCCTTTACATAACGGAAAATTTGTTGCCAATGAAGCTTGTATGCTAAATGCCATGTCACTATTTCTTGTTATTTTAAGTCAATATTTAAAGGTGGTGCCTCATGATTAAATACTTACGTAAACGCTTATTGTTGATTATTCCGGTTTTATTTATCATCTCTATTTTAGCTTTTGCTATGCTTCAAATGGCGCCGGGTGATATCGCCGATTTATATCAATCACCGGATGCTACACCTGAGCAAATTGAAATGATTCGGGAAAACTTAGGTTTAAATGATTCTATTGTTGTGCAATATTGGCGGTGGCTAAGCAATTTATTTACCGGAGACTTAGGTTTCTCTTTTAGAACGAGAACTGCCGTAACAGGGTTGATTGGGGAAGCCTTAACACCAACTTTACAGTTAATGTTTGGTACCTTGATTGTTGCCTATATTGTAGCTATTCCGTTAGGGATTTATGCAGCTAACCACAAAAATACATGGATTGACCATATGTTCACAACTTTCTCTTTTGCTGGTGTGTCTATGCCAAACTTCTTCTTGGGGATGTTACTTATTTACTTCTTCTCAGTTGAATTGGGTTGGTTACCAATTGGTGGTAGAGAAAACTTGTCAGGTGATATGACGTTTTGGCAAGGACTTTCGTATTATGTTTTACCAACGATAGTACTTGGCGCTTCATACTGTGCCAATATGACCCGGTATGTCCGGTCAACAGTCATTGGTATTAATGAACAAAACTATATGCGAACAGCTGTAGCAAAAGGGTTGAGTGAGGGAAATATGGTTAAACGCCATATTTTACCAAACACCTTGGTTCCTATCTTAACTGTTATTGGTTCAGATATCCCTCGTTTAATTGGTGGGGCAGTGGTAACGGAACAAGTATTCCGTTGGCCAGGAATCGGTTCATTAATGATGGCTTCGATTAATGCCAGAGACTATCCAGTCATTATGACCATCACCTTAATCTCAGCTTTTGCGGTATTGGCTTGTAACTTATTGGTAGATATATCTTATGCTTATGTTGATCCGCGGATTCGTTATGAGTAGGTTGGTTATGCTATAAGGGTAAAAGAATAGACAGGAAGGATTTATATAAAGATTATTCAGAAAAGAGCATTTAAAAGGGTATAGGAGGAAAATAGATGGCTGAAGAACACTTATTTAAAGCTACTTATGCCAGTCCGCAAGATTTTATGGACCAGCATTTAATTGCCCATGATGTAAAAGTGACTGATACATCTGTGAAACAAGTTGGGTATTGGACGATTATTTGGCAGCGGTTTGCCCGCAATAAAGCGGCTGTATTTGGTTTGATATGTTTTACGATTTTACTAGCGGGAACGGTATTTGCGGGGGTTATTGCCCCGTATAATCCGGATGAAATTGTAGGTGGCTTCCTTCAAGCGCCAACGAGTACACACTGGTTGGGGACTGATGAAATTGGCCGTGATGTTTTCTCCAGATTGCTATATGGCGGCCAAGTGTCCATGTTTGTTGGGATTGTATCAGTACTCATTTATGCAACCATTGGGACGAGCTTAGGTTTATTAGCTGGATTCCTAGGTGGTGTTTGGGATTTTGTTATTATGCGTGTAACTGAAGTGATCATGTCCTTTCCTTATTTCTTAGTTGTCTTAGTTGTTGTAGGAATTCTTGGACCATCTATTTTGAATGTAACGATTGTGATTGGCTTATTTGGTTGGGCACCGCTTTGTCGATTAGTTCGGGCAGAAGTAATGAAGCTTAGAGCAGCAGATTATATTCAAGCAGCTGTTGCTTCCGGTTATTCAACAGCCAACATTGTATTTAAGCAAATTGTTCCAAATATTTTATCACCTATTTTAGTCAACATGACCTTTGGTATTTCAACTTCTATTATTACAGAAGCCTCCCTTTCTTTCTTAGGGGTTGGGGTTGTACCGCCAACTGCTTCATGGGGGAACTTACTCACTGCAGCCCAATCGTTATCGGTATTGACTATGCAGTCATGGCGGTGGGTACCAGTTGGTCTAGCCGTTTTCTTAGCTGTTTTATCGATTAACTTTATCGGTGAAGGATTACGAAGTGCAGTTGAAGGCGAGATTTAAGATTGAGAGGAGGGCAAGACAATGAAAGTAAAATTATTAACTCTACTAACCGCTATGACCTTACTATTATCGGCTTGTGGGACGACGGCAGAAAGTACTGGGGGTATAGACGAGGTTAAAGCGCAGGAAACAACTAGTGCAGATCATACACTGGATATTGGGACAACGAATACCATTTCTGGTTTTAATGTATTGAATACAACGGATGTTGCCGGTCAATGGGTTCAACGGTTTATGTATCCATCTTTATTGGACCAGCCAGAAGCTGGCGTATTTGAACCCAATGTTGCTTCGATAACAACTGAAGATAACCTGGTTTATACCGTCACAATAAAAGATGACGTGGTCTGGTCAGATGGTACAGCTTTTACAGCCGATGATGTAGCTTACAATTTAAACTTAATTGCAAATCCGGATGTAGAGACTTCTGGCGCAGCGAATATTAAGTCCATTGAGGGAGTAGATGATTCAGGAAAAATAGCAGATGGAGCAGACAATATTTCTGGTGTGGATGTAATTGATGATAAAACATTGACCATTACCTTAAAATCGCCAACTGATCCGGCCTATGTATATGAAAACATTGGTTTTAAGATCTTAATTACACCTAAACATGTTGTAGAAAAGGAAGATATCTATAACCTAGGATCTTCAGCATTCGCTACGAAGCCCACTGTTTTTGCAGGTCCTTACAAATTTGTTCAATATGAATCAGGTTCATACATCAAGATGGTTGCCAATGAAAGGTATCATAAAGGCAAACCAGCCATTGAAAATGTTATTGTTCATATTATGGATTCAACGGGTATGGTCATTGCCTTACAGGCTGGTGAATTAGACATGACTGCAGGAGGAGGTATCGCTTTGATACCAATTTCTGATATTAAATTCTTAGAACAAAATGAGGATATTGAAGTTTCATCTAGTTATGGTACTTCTGTTCAATTTATGTATATCAACAATGAAAAATTTGATCAACCTACTTTTAGACAGGCATTACTCAAAGCAATTGACCGTGACCGGATGGTTGATGGTCTACTGCAAGGTGAAGGCGAAGTTATTCCAACTACCTATACCTCGATATCAGCTTATAAAGATCCTGATTTAGATCCAGTTGCTTATGACCCAGAACGTGCCAAAGCTTTATTAGAAGAATCTGGTTTCGATACCAGTCAAACAATTAAATTAGCGGTTCCAACAGGTAATATTACCCGGATGAATGCAGCTAATTTGATTGAACAAGATTTAGAGGCCATTGGGTTAAATGTAGTGCAAACTTCAGCAGATTTTACCACGCATGCAGCTAGTGTAACAGCTGGTGATTATGACTTAGCGATGATGGGGCTTGCTTTGAATGTAGATCCAGACCAAAGTTCATATTGGGCAGCAGCTGGAACGAATCAAGTAAACATCAACGACCCTGAATTAGAGCAACTGATTAATCAAGGAGCTGCACAAACGAATTTTGAAGATCGCTATGTCACCTATCAAGAAATCCAGGCTCGTTTCCAAGAACAAGCTTATTTAGTCCCTTTATATTCTGACTACCAATTTACTATCCAAACTAAGGACTTAAATGGTGGTATACAGCCATTCTGGTTTGGTTCACTGACAGATATTCAAGAATGGACCTTTAACTAAAGAAAGGATTTGATTGAAATGCAAACTGACAACATACTCGAGGTCAACCACCTCAAAATTTCCTTTAAGACGCTAAATGGTATCGTACCAGCCCTTCGTGATGTATCATTCACCCTTAAAAAAGGGGAGACACTGGCGATTGTTGGTGAATCTGGATCAGGGAAATCTGTATCCACTAAAGCCATTACCGGTTTATTAGCTAATCATATAACCAATGTTGAAGGTGGCGAAATTCTTTTTGAAGGTCGAAATCTATTAAAAGCCAGCAAAGCTGACTTAACCAAGATTAGAGGTTCTGAAATTGCCATGATTTTCCAAGACCCTATGACTTCACTTAATCCGGTTATGACAGTGGGCATGCAGATTGCTGAAGCAGTGATGGCACATACGAAAGTTGACAAAAATACTGCCATGCGCCAAGCAATTGACTTAATGGAGAAAGTAGAAATCAAAGACCCAGAAACTAAAGCCTACCATTATCCTCATCAATTTTCAGGAGGTATGCGTCAAAGAATTATGATTGCGATGGCACTTGCCTGCAAGCCTAAAATCTTAATTGCTGACGAACCTACTACAGCACTTGATGTGTCTGTTCAAGCACGGATCATAGAGTTGATAAATCAATTAAAAGATGCGTTTGATATGTCAGTTATTTTTATTACGCATGATTTAGGTGTAGTCGCTAATGTAGCCGACCGGGTAGCGGTAATGTCTGCGGGGCGGGTTGTTGAAACAGGTACAACAAATGAAATCTTCTATCATCCACAACATCCTTATACATGGGGATTATTAGAAGCGACACCAACCCTATCTACAGAAGATGACAACCTATATACTATTCCAGGTAATCCACCGAATATGGCTAACTTGACGACTGGGGATCCATTTGCACCTCGAAATCCTTACGCTTTAGATATTGATTTTGTAAAAGATCCACCACTCTTTCAAGTTTCAAAAACGCACCAGGCAGCGACTTGGTTATTAGATGAGCGGGCGCCTAAAGTTGAGTTACCATTGGATATTCAAGCGCGCTATGTAGTCTATCAAGATATTTTAGACCGACAGGCGACTTCAGCTAAAGAAAGCCAATTAGGTACAACTACTGGCTATGATTTAGCGGCATTTGAAAATACCGATGCTGTTTATGGGCCGTATCTATATGATGAGTTAGCAGATACAATACCTGTGTATGAAAGTTAGGAGGGGATTTTATGACAGATATAGTACGGGTGAATCATGTGAAAAAAATATATGAAGAAGGCAGAGCTGAAGAGGTGGTAGCTGTAAATGATGTATCCTTTACTATTAAAGCTGGGGAAACATTTGGCTTGGTAGGGGAATCGGGTTCCGGGAAATCAACTACAGGAAAGCTATTGATGAAATTAGAAGATCCAAGTGAGGGACAGATTGATTTTTTAGGTCAAGATATTGCCCAAGTTAAAGGGCGACGTGACTTGTTAGCCTTTAGAAAAGATATCCAAATGATCTTTCAAGACCCTTTTGCCTCATTAAATCCTCGAATGACGGTTGGCGAAATTATTGGTGGCCCAATGCGGGTCCATGGTTTAGTTCGTAATAAGCAAGAACAAGAAGCGGCCGTTGCTGAATTAATGGCTCAAGTTGGGTTAGATCCTCTTTATGCTAATCGGTATCCACGTGAGTTTTCTGGTGGTCAATGCCAACGGGTGGGAATTGCTAGAGCTTTAGCCCTTAAACCCAAATTGATTATCGCTGATGAGGCGATTTCAGCCCTAGATGTGTCTATTCAAGCACAAATTGTCAATCTACTAAAAAACTTAAAAATCACAAATGATTTAACCTATCTCTTTATCACCCATGACCTATCCATGGTGAAATATATTTCTGACCGAATAGGTGTTATGTGTCAAGGACGATTAGTGGAGATCGGTACGGCTGATGAAATCTATAATCATCCATTACATGATTATACTAAGTCCTTGCTATCGGCTATTCCTACAGCAGATCCAGAGTCAGAACGTGTTCGGAAACGTATGCACTTTGATGGATTGACTTACAGTGAAACAGAGTGGGCAGAGTGTAGTTTAGTAGAAGTAACGCCTGACCATTTTGTATACTGTCACCCGAGTGAAGTCGCTAAATACACTGCACAAGTTAAACCAGCTGTTGCGTTGGTATAAAGTAGTCAATTAAAAAAGGTGGTCTGAATTTTTTTCAGGCCACCTTTTTCTGATGCAACTATTTTAATTGTAATGATATGCTTCTATGTCAGTATCTTTTGCAAAAGTGTATATGCTATTTTCATCTATCTGGTACTCTTCTATAGTAGTTATTTTACCTGTGGTGATATCAACTTGATCAAGTTGACCCTTTTTCCCATCTGTAATGGTGTGATAGATGTAGCCATTTTCAATATAGTAGCTAGGATTCTGTTCAATGTCCATGGACCAAACTTGATGAAAACTTTTATTAGTAGGATCATAGCGGTAGCTTTTCACTTGGATAGGTTTTTCGTCATCTTCGTTTTCACTATAATCGCTTTTGACTACATATATTTCATCCTCAATGACAACCGGATTAATTTCAGAAGAAATTGTTTGGTCAGTTGATTGATTCTGTAAGGCGCTAGTATCCATTTGTAGTTTTTCGCCTGAAGTCGGATCAACAATTTCATATGTAGTAGTTAGCGCAGTATTTTCCTCATCATCGTCACTATTGACCATTGCAAATATATGACGCTGTGCTTGACGATTTAAGCCGTCAACACTAATTGAATATAATTCATACTGTGAGCTGTCGATAGTATTACCAGTACTTATTTCACCACTTGCTTTATCTAATTCAAAAGCTTTTAAATAATTAGGTTGGTCAGCGTCTTGTAAGAAAGCATATATTAGGTAAATAGTATCCTCATCTTCTGCTAGGGATAGGAGTGTATTTAAAGAACGGTCAGCTTGATCTAGTGAATCACTAGGATTTGTATAAGTCCAGTCACCCTCAACATTTTTATGAATAAGGGTTAGGTCTAATTGATCTTTACTGTCTCCATATATAGTATTTGATTGCCATAATTGGATATGATCATTTTCTAGGATTAAGCGCGAATCATCTAAGTTTGGGCGGTTAAATAAGGAGAAGTGCTGATATACTTCATCTTGTTTTTTTGTATTGAGTAGGCCGTAACTAGCGTAGCTAGTAGCAACGATTTCGCCGTTATTTTTTGATAAAGGAATCCAGTTGGACATCGCTTGATTTTCACCAGCAATGAGATATAGGGTAGGAATACCTGAACTTTCACTAGTATGTTTAGTATTCATTGTAGTCAGTTTGACCGGTTTAAAGCTAGCGACACCTATCCATACGCATAAAGTCACTGCAGTAATGATCACTAGAAATAATAAGGTCAACCAGTTACGTTTGTTTATCTTCATAAGATTGCCTCCTTTCTTAAACACTGACATAATGGTTCATCAACCAAGACATCATATAACCATTGATGATATTGATGGCATAGATATATACAAGGACTAGCACTGTAGCTTCCATATTGGTTAATGGCAAAATAATAGTTAACCAAGCAAGCAAATAAATGAGTGCAAGAGAGACTATCCAATAAATCATCGTTGTTGCGACTGTTCTAAACCATGTATAGCCTTTGGCACTAAGTAGTATAATCAAACTATTCATCAAGGTGAATAGAAACCACAATCCACCACCATAGATCATGAATGTTTGTGTAGGATAGGGCGGGGATAACAGGCTACTTATTTCCATAGTTGTCGCTAATTGAATGAGGACCGGTACTTGTGTATATTGCTCATTAAACATTACTCTAAAGGCACTATTGGCGATATAAAAGAGGCCTAGTTGAAGTATCAAAATACCAGCCATCATTATCAAAGTACTGATTAATTTTGCAAATGCAATTGGGGCCCGGTTACCAGGTAAGGTCAATAGTCGATAGATAAAGTTTCCTTGAAAGTGCCAGTCGCGGATCCAAGAGAAGACACTGTAACCCAATAAGGCAAAGGCAGTGGCACCGATAATCATGGTATAGACCATGCTGTTGTCAAATACCCCATTTAGATTAGTAATCAAGCTAATATTATCTATATTTTCACTAGCGGTTGACACTGCATAGCTAGCTCGAATATGAACAAATACCATAATACCTTCACTAATAAGAACGAAAGCGATAAGTAGTAAATAGAATATTTTAGCCCGTTTTAGTTCATCAGTAATTAAATTGAGTAGTTTAGCCATTATCGGTACACCTCCCACATTTTATCGGTAATCGACTTACCTTCAGCGAGTCGTAAGTCTTCTGTATAGAAATCTTGAATGATACGGTGGTCTTTTAACATGAATACTCGGTCTACTAAAGTTTCAATTTCATTGATTTCATGAGTGGAAATTAAAACACCACGACCGGCCATCAATTTACTTGTGAAGACATTCGTGATTTCTTCTCTAGTAAAAATATCAATTCCTGAAAATGGTTCATCCATGATTAAGTAGTCAGAATTTAAGGATAAACCAAGTAGTAGATTCACTTTTGCGGTATTTCCTTTTGACAGTTGACTGATTTTATCATCCAGATTTAAATTGAAGAAATTGACTAAGTCTTTTGCTAATACTGGGTCGTATGAATGATAGTAAGTTGCCATAAAGGTCAAAGCTTGTTTAATCGTCATGTCCTTTACTACGATGATCGTATCAGGAATGTAGGAAATACGGTTAAAATCATTAAAGTCAATGGGTTTGCCATCAATTAAGAATTGACCGCTGGCAATAGGCGTTAGCTGCATCAATGCATTCATTAAGCTCGTTTTTCCTGAACCATTTTCACCAATCAGTGCGGTAATTTCACCTGGTTTAACGGTAAAAGAAATATCTTCCAATATGTGATTTGAGCCATAAAATTTATGGATATTTTTTGCTTCAATCATCTTTCTTGTTCACCTCGTTTTTGGAAATATGCTGTCATATAGTTGGCGATTTCTTGAGGATCCATGTTTAGAACCTGCGTTGTATCGTAGAAGACGGCCATGGCTTGTTCTAAAGTTTCCTGTTTCAATTGTTGGATAATGGCTTGGTTTTCAGTAACTTTACTAGGTACATTTGCTTCAGACACAATGATCCCTTCTTCCTCTAAAGATTTAAATGCACGTTGGACGGTATTGGGATTGATTTTAAAAGATTTGGCAATATCACGTCTTGAGGGTAATTTATCGCCAGTCACTAAACGATTAGCGACAATTTCTCTTTTATAATGGTCGGCTAATTGTATGTATATGGGTGTTTGCTTATCGAACTCAACCATGTTGAACCTCCTTTCCAAATATAAAAGTAAATGTGTATTAACCGTATAATACACTTTGTTATCTGTATTATATGGTTAATACACTTTAACTGTCAATAAAATAGGATGAATATATTTTCAAGTATTTTATACATAGATAAAAGTTGAAATGTTTGACAGGTGTACAAGAATATTCGCTACTCAATTGCTTATATAATAAATAGCGAGGAATAAAAAATACATAAATTGTTTTTATGTAAACTTTCGACTTTATATATAAAAATTTGGAAATACGTGAAAAAGAGGACATGAGCCAATCATATCGCCATTTAAGAAGCACAATGTTTTTTGCTAAAATAGAAATAATGTTCAATAAACGCAATGTTATGTTGCAGTAATGCTATCCATATAAAAAATAATAGAATAGCTTTAAAATCACGTTGTAAACGTTTACTTCAAAAAGTATAATGACGGTATTGAAAGTTTGAAGTATGCAAAGAAAAAAATTTTAAACAAAAATGCGATCGTTTACATTCTTTGGACTACTTCAAACACCAGCTTTCGCGAAGCATATGTTGTCAGTTACTAGTCGTTGTTCAACAGAAGAGGAAGAAAAGAATGGCTCAAAATGTAAATGCGCCACAAGCGCAATATCATAATGCAAAGCAGTGGGAAATTGCATTATTTTCATTGAATAACTCTGCGTCTAACTTATACTTATTCGCATTTGGATTCTTAACATACTATGCAACTGGTATTGCAGGTTTTGCAACCTTTACCGTATCGTCATTATTAGGTGCGGCACGTTTATTTGACGGCTTAATTGATCCTATGATTGGGGTTATCATGGATCATATTGATACAAAATGGGGACGGTTCCGTCCAATTATGCTTATCTCAAATATCGGTTTGCTATTATCATTTGCTTTATTATTCTCCACCCATCAATTTGAGGGTTCGTTGAAATATGGTATATATTTTGTGGGCCTTATTTTCCATAAAATTGTTTACTCATTCCAACAAACAGTCACGAAAGCGGCACAACCCGCATTAACCAATAATCCTAAACAAAGACCTTTATTCTCTATTTATGACACTATTTTTTCTTCAATCGGTATCTTTGCAGTAGGGCAAATGATAGTCGCTAATTGGTTATCTCCTCGTCATGGTGGTGAATTTAATTTAGCCTTCTTTACTGAATTTATTATTGGTATTTGTGTGATTTCTTTTGTTTTAACAATCCTTGCGATGATTGGTATTTCGCGTAAAGATAATCAAGCCTTCTTTGGTTTAGGTGAATCGACAGTTGAAACGAAGTCTATCAAAGACTATTGGTCAGTCATCAAAGGGAATGGTCCGCTACAAATTCTGGCATTAACTTCAGCCTTGGTTAAATTCTTAACTACTTTAATTGGGGATCAAGTATTTGTAGTCCTAGTTTTTGGGATCATCTTAGGAAATTATGGTATCTCAGGTACTTTAGGGTTAATTCAGATTATTCCGAACTTACTAATTGTGGCGGGATTTACAACAATAGCTTCAAGGACTTCGTTAAAAAATGCATATGTTTTATCATTAATCACCATGTTAACTTCTGTGGCTTTAATGGGTGTAATTTTATTCACTTCAGCAGACACACGAGAAATATTTGCTAATGGTGGGTTAGCAATGGTCCTATTCTCTATTGGTTATATCGGTTTCAAGATTGCTGGAACTTATCCATCTTCAGTCGTATTAACTATGGCTGCGGATATTTCTGACTATGAAACGGCTCGTTCAGGACGTTTTGTATCAGGCTTAATCGGTACTATCTTCTCGCTAACTGACTCAATTTCTACATCGCTAGCACCGATTGTAATCGGTTGGTTGATGATCGGTATTGGTTATACAGATGGTTATCCAGGCCCAGATGAAGCATTATCGCCAGCTTTATTCACAGCGGGGACAATTTTATTAATTATCGTACCCGCAATTCTTGGATCGATTGCATTGTTCTTAATTTCTCGTTACCCGCTAAATAAACAGAAAATGATAGATGTGCAAGCACAAATTTCAGCAAGAAAAGGGTAATTATTTTCTTCAAGCATAATATTGACCAAAAAGGGTTGTGACTGAGAATGTCACAACCCTTTTATCAGTTAATCATTTACTTTTTACAATCATGATAGGCAAAAACTAATATTTATAAATTTTACTAGAGATAAACTAATTATTAGAGTTTTATTAGAATTCACTTGACTTTTTAATTTTAACATTTTAATATTGTGACCATCAAGAGAGAATAGTAAAGAATAAGAGATAGGAACAACATTTCCAGAGAGTCTGTGGCCGCTGTGAACAGATAATGTCTCCTATGAAGACACACCTTTACTTAAATGACACTAAGTCCGGTAGTACCGTTATCACTAGACTAACTATGTAAAGTTTAGTCAATGAGGTTATAGGCGTGAGTTTATAACAAATTAAGGTGGGAACACGTTTCGACGTCCTTGATCCAGAAATGGATTGAGGGCGTTTTTTTTATGATATGAAACCTTTAGGGGAGGGCAACATGGCAACATCGTACGTATTACAACGAATTTCACTCGCAAGAGATTACCTTGAAACAGTTTCAAACGCAGGTTTTCAATTAATTGATTTAAATATGGTAGAACCTTTTGATGGTGACGGCAAGGCAGAGTACCCCAGTAATATCGTTTTTGAAAAAGAAGGGCAACTTTATGCTATTCGAAGTGATTGGACACGGTCGATTTTAAATTACATGAAAGCTTATGATTTACAACAAGATAATTTTGCTTATTACGGTCCAATGGTTAGGGACCACCAATCCACCTATCAAGCTGGTGTTGAGTTAGTAGAACCAAATGCGTCGCAAATGGCAAATACCATAGAACTACATTTGGATTTCGTTGAAAAAATGAGTCAACCGGCTTTTAATATGATTGTTGTGAACAATGAGGAAATCTTAGACAAATACATGGAAAAGTTTGCTTTTGGACCTGAAATTAAAGGGTATGTTATTGAAAAGAATTTGTCGGCTTTGGGGAATAGCATTGGTAAGGACCATGATTTCTATAGATTAATGGCTAAGCCGGTATCAGCACAATTTGATTTAGTGAAGAAAGATTTTGGCGATACAGAGGAAATGGCTGTGATTTATTTGCTTAAAGACATGCTTGAGAAGCGAAACACGAAAATGATTCTTGATTTATCATTCCGGTCGCCACAAAAATACTACAATGGCTTATATTTTCAAGCTTTTTTACAAGGTAATTCTAAACCAACCTTTTCAGGTGGTCAGTATGCTAACGGTTGGTTTGGTATTGGTTTGAATTTGTCCAAAGGAGGATTCTTATGATTACAGTAGCGCTTGCGAAGGGGCGAGTTTATCGTTCCTTTAATCAATTTTTGGCCGACAAGCATTTAGATGAATATGCAAATGCGTTGATAGATGGTGGTCGTGATCTTTTTCGTGAAGTTGGTGGGGTAAGGTTTATTTTTGTCAAAGGAAAAGATGTGCCCACTTATGTGGAACAAGGGGTTGCTGACTTAGGTGTTGTGGGGTCGGATACGATTGCTGAACAATTATTCAATGTGTTAAATGTCTCTGAATTACCATTTGGTCAATGTCGCTTGGCCATGGCTGGTCCAAAATATATGTCAGAATCTGATATCAAGGTGGTGGCGACATCCTTTCCAAATATTACCCGTAAGTACTTTAATCAAGCGAAACAGGATGTATCCTTAGTTTTCCTAAATGGTTCTGTTGAATTAGCGCCTATCTTAGGATTGGCTGATGCGATTGTAGATATTGTGCAGACGGGGACAACACTTAAAGAAAATGAGCTTGAAGAGTATAAAACGATTTTACCGGTACAAGCAAGGCTACTTGCCAATAAACAATCTTTCTATACTAAAGAGATGGAGATTTACAGTTTTATGCGGGAAATTGAGGTGGTTTAAATGAAAGTAGCAGATTTTCAAGCAATATTTGCTAAAAAAGATTCAGATAAAGTAGACGTAGACCGTTTATTCGCTGTACAGGAAATGATACAAGCTGTGCGTAAGGATGGCGATCAAGCGGTGATTGACTATACCAACCAATTTGACGGGCAATCCTATACGAATCCAGAAGATTTTAAAGTTTCGCTTGAGCGTTTAAAAGCATCTTGGGATCATTTAGATCCGACTTTAAAAGCAGCTTTACGGGTTGCTAAGGAACGAATTGAACGCTATGAACAGGCCTCCCTATACTCGGATAGGAACGGGGATGAAATTTCATATGTTTATCATGCCTTAGAAAGCGCAGGCTTTTATATTCCTGGTGGTAAAGCCTTGTATCCGTCAACAGTTTTGATGACGGTAGTGCCAGCGCTTGTTGCGGGTGTAGAAAATTTAGTAGTGACAACACCTGTTTTTACGGAAGAATCAGTGACTTTCGCTGCTCTATACTTATGTGGTATCCGAGATAATGTTTACGCTATTGGTGGGGCACAGGCTATTGCGGCCATGGCTTATGGGACTGAAACCATCCCTCAAGTGGACAAAATTTGTGGACCGGGGAATGCTTATGTAGCTACCGCTAAACGTTTGGTGAATGGAGATGTGTCTATAGATGCGATTGCTGGGCCAAGTGAAATCCTATTATACGTTGATGAAACAACACCGGTTGATGCCATTGTATATGATATTTTCGCTCAAGCAGAACATGACCAGGATGCGCGAACTTTCTTATTATGTGAATCAGAAAGCTTTTTAGATAAAATAGCTGACCGTATGCAAGCTTTGTTACCAAGCCAAGCAAGAGCGGATATTATACAGGCTTCTATTACCAATAACCATTATGCCATTGCCGATACTAGAGAGCGATTGATTGCAGTATTGAATGCTATTGCCCCAGAACATGTTTCCATTCAACACCGTGACCAGGATGCAATTGTTCAACAAATAAAATATGCCGGTGCAGTTTTTAAGGGGGTATATGCAATGGAAGCTATCGGTGATTATGTAGCTGGTCCTTCACATGTCCTACCCACTGGGGGGACGGCACGATTTTCTCATGGCTTAACAGCCAATGATTTCCGAACTTCACACGCGATTATTCATACGTCAAAAGAGACCTATCAAACAATTGGACCAGCTGCACAAATGATGGCAGATGCTGAAGGGCTAGACTGTCACGCTAAATCAATTGCCATTCGAAAGGAAGTATAAGTTTATGAAGACAGAAGAATATTTAAAAACAGTTGAAGTGGCTCAAGGTGGAGATACTGTGGTGATGAACCGCAATACTTCTCCGATACGTCCCTTATCTGACCAAGATATTGTGGATGCGGTATTAAACACAGCTTTTAACCAGTATCCCGAAAATGAAGAAGCAGATTTTATCTCAGCATATGCTAATTACGCTGGCTTTGACCCTAAGAATGTTGCAGTGGCTAATGGGTCAGACGAGTGGATTCAAAAATTGATTATCCAATTTGGACACGAGGGCGTTTTAGCTTTAGATCCTGACTTCTTCATGTATGAAGACTATACTAACCAGTTGGGTTTCCCTTTTTATAAAGTAGCTAGTGAAGCAGATTTTACCTTTGATTTGCGTAAAATTATCCAGGCCCTAGACCAATACCAACCATCTTTATTTTTTATATCTAACCCACAAAATCCGACGGGTCAACAATTTCAACCAGCTTTCTTACAAAAGTTAGCAGATGAAACAGAGTTTAGAGATATTACCTTTGTGATTGATGAAGCCTATATAGAATTTGGACAAAACTATCAGCGACCCAAAAATCTGAATGTACTATATATTCGAACGCTCTCTAAAATTTATGGGGTAGCAGGTTTACGAATAGGGTTAGCGATTGGACAGGGGGCACGCTTTGAGAAATTAAAAGAAATTAACCATCCTTATCCAATGAATAGTGTCTCTTTAAATCTTGCATATAAATTATTCGAAGATAGCCACCGTTTGGACGAGTGGGTCGCTTATCAAAGAAATATTCAAACTGAATTAATAGCAGCATTTGATCAAGTAGCTGATTTGGTGACTGTTATGCCGTCAGCAACTAATTTTGTCTTTATTTTTGGTGAACTCGTGCCCAATTTGGATAAATTTTTAGCAGATAATGGTTTTATTGGCCGTAAGTATACTGAAGGAAAAATGGCTAATGCAGCAAGATATTCAGTGGTTGATATAGCTGATTATCCGAGGTTAAAGGCAACAATTAAAGCATGGAGGGAAAAACTTGGAAATTAAAGAACGAAATACTCTAGAAACCCAAATTAAACTAGGAATAGCCAAATCAGATGGTACAGGTGAAACAAGTATCCATACAGGTGTTGGTTTTCTAGACCACATGTTGACCTTATTTAGCTTTCATTCAGGTCTTGATCTATATGTAGAAGCCAGAGGGGATACTTGGGTAGATGACCACCACGTTACAGAAGATATTGGTATTTTGCTTGGTGAAGCCATACGTGACTTGTACCAAATGCTCCCATCATATGAAAGATATGGGGCTTACTTTTTACCTATGGACGAAACCCTTGCAAGAGTTGTATTAGACCTATCGGGTAGACCGGTGTTGGTATATGATGCAACATTTTCAGCGGCTAAGGTTGGTAGTTTTGATACAGAGCTTGTTAAAGAATTTTTTAATGCAGTAGCAATGAACGGGCGCATAACCTTACATATTGATTTATTGAAAAATGGGAATACACATCATGAAATTGAGGGGATATTTAAAGCATTTGGCCGTGCCTTAAAAATTACCTTGAGAGAAACAAGCGGTGGCGTACCATCATCAAAAGGGTTAATCCAGTAATGAAGTAGCAATTATTAAGACTTGAAAATACGATGTCTAAACATTTGAATAAAGGAGGTTATTATTCATGGAAATTATCCCCGCAATTGATCTGATTAATGGTAAAAGTGTCCGCCTGCAACAAGGCGATTATGATAAGCAAGTTGTCATGCCTATGTCAGCAGCCGAAGCAGTAACCTACTATAGCCAGTTTCCACAGGTCAGTAGAATTCATGTGGTGGACTTAATGGGGGCTTTAAAACAAGCAGCTATTGAAGGTGAAACAGTTGAAGGATTGAAAGCATTAACCGATATTCCCTTAGAAATAGGAGGGGGTATCCGTGACTTAAAGACCATAGCATTATATGACAAACTGGGCATCGATTACTTCATTTTGGGTACTAGAGCGATCATGGATGTTCCTTGGTTAACTAAAGCAGTAAATAAATATCCTGGTCGTATTTATGTTGGTTTAGACTGCAAGGACGACGCCATTTATATCAATGGCTGGAAAGAAGCATCCGGTCGCTATATTCAAGAATATTTAGAAGCAATCGCAGACTTAGCGATTGCTGGCATTATTTATACCGATATTTATAAAGATGGTATGGAAGCTGGACCTAATGTGGAAAAGACCGGCCAAATCCAAAGAATGACCAAACACCTAGTTGTGGCTTCTGGAGGTGTGAGAGATCGTCATGATTTAGATGCCCTTGAAGCACAAGGGATTAGGCAGGCAATTGTTGGAAAAGCTGCACAGAATCCAAGTTTTTGGGAAGGATTGTAAACGATGAAAAAGATTATTCCATGTTTAGATACAAAAGACGGTGAGTTAGTAAAAGGGGTTCACTTTGTAGAAGTAAAAGCATTAGGTGATCCAGTTGATTTTGCAAAAAAATATTCGGATGCTGGAGCGGACGAATTGGTCATACTAGATATTACTAAAACGTCAGATGGCCATAAATTACGTACGCAAATGATTACTGATGTCTTTAATGTGATTGATATTCCCCTAACAGTTGGGGGTGGGATTGCTTCGATTGAAGATATTCAAGCAGCTCTTGATGCCGGTGCTAGTAAGGTTGGGATTAACTCTGCAGCTGTTAAAAATCCAGATTTTATCAATGAAGCAGTAGCAAAATTCGGTTCAGAAGCCATCACAATCGCTGTTGATATGGCTTATGACGATGCCAAAGGCGATTATTTTGTCTATACAAACGCTGGACAAAATCAAATGGATTGGCCTGCACTTGAATGGTGTATGGAATGTGAAAAACGTGGTGCGGGCGCCTTATTAATCACATCAATTGATACTGATGGTGCCTACACTGGTTTTGACATTCCTTTCTTAAAATTAGCTTCTGAAGCAGTAGCCATTCCGATTATTGCATCGGGTGGTGCAAGTAGTATTGCCGATTTTATCGAATTATTCCAACAAACAAATATTGATGCTGGTTTAGCAGCTTCTATCTTCCACAAAGGTGAAGTAGCGATTGAAGATTTAAAAGCAGGTCTTATAGCAGAAGGGATTGACTGAAGAGAATGACAGCAATTGATTTTAGTAAAAATGGCGGACTAGTTCCAGCTATATTACAAGACTATCGAACTAAACAAGTCCTCATGTTAGGCTATATGAACCATGAAGCATATGAACGGACTGTCAGCGAGGGTGTTGCATGGTTTTATTCGCGATCTAAAGAGCGCCTTTGGAAAAAAGGTGAAAGTTCTGGAAATGTCCAGGAAGTGGTGAAAATAGACCGAGACTGTGACGAAGATACACTGTTGGTTCAAGTTCGTCCCACTGGTCCAACCTGTCATACTGGTAGTCAATCCTGTTTTGGAGATGATTATTTTAACTTAAGTATTTTAGAAAATACGGTAGCTGATAAAATAGCGAATCCACAAGAAGGGTCTTACACCAACTACCTAATCACTAAAGGTTTAGATAAGATTCTAAAAAAATGTGGCGAAGAAATGATAGAAGTGGTAATTGCAGCAAAAAATGCCGCAGCTGGTCAAGGGAATGAAGAACTCATAGCGGAAACCAGTGACCTTCTCTATCATTTATGTGTATTATTGGTTGAAAGAGGCTTATCTTTATCAGATATTGAAGCATTATTAAAAGTGCGTCATGGACAGGAACATACCTATTCTGAACGTAAAATAATCGAAAATTATTAGATTAAAATGAATTAAAATAGAAAAGAATTAAAAATTATGTTGACAATTATCATAAATCTTAATATACTAATGTCAGTAAATAAAACAAGTTGATGCGTTGAAAAGTAGAAGTAAGTTAGCAGTTTGTGCACAGAAAGTACCAGTTGTTGAGAAGGTATGACAAACCCTAATTGAAAAGTAGACTTTGAGCTGTAAATGCGATCCATCAAAGAGGTGGTTGAGTGTTTACCGGGTGCTGCCGTTAAAATGCCAGTTGATCGAAAAGAATTTCCGTCAACCTGAGTCTAATAGTCTAACCAATTATTAGAAAAATTAAAGGTGGTACCGTGCGAAAAGCGCCCTTTGACTTAACCAGTCAAAGGGCGCTTTTTTTATTTACTAAAAAATATAGATAACTAGGCACAATAAAGATAAGACGAATCAAATTGTCACTAGTAATGTATATAGAGGCTTGTAGTAGTGATTAGGAGGATTTTCAATGACATTATTAACAGATTTAAAACAAGAAAAACAAGCAATTATCCCTGCTTGTGGCGATGGGCATACTTTTCAAATGTTAGCCAACAGTAAATCATTAGCCATCTTTCTATCTGGTCAATTAACCACTGACCATTTAATTGCGGAGGCTGATCAAGGACTGTTGTCGATTACTGAATATAAAAATTATGCTTTTAGCTTGGGTTTGAAGAAGACGCAACCCTTGTTGTTAGACCTACAATCAGGATTTGGAAATCCTCTAAACACTTACTATGCTGCTAAGGAATTGGAACGTTCGGGTGCAGATATCATGATTTTATCAGACCAAAAATACCCAGCACATCACACTGACCAACCAGCTATAACGACTGCGGAAGACTTTATTGGGAAAATTCGTGCAGGACTTGATGGTATTGAAAATCCGGCGATTGAAATTTGGGTTCGGCTAGAAGGTTTGCATGAGTACGGAATAGAAGGCTTTAAGAAGCGAGCACGTTATGCATACAATGCTGGTGCTAAAGCTGTTATCTTAGACCACTATGATGAAGCAGACTTAGAGGCTTTAGCCCAAGAAGCATTACCATTACCTTTATTGGCAACCTTAAAACCAGGTCAACAAGCTAAAGCCATCGAAAGTGATCATTTTTATGGTTATCTAGATTTAGGTAATCTCGCTTTAGCCGCTCACCAAGCGCTTGAAACTGCCATGTCAGACTTATTAAAGTAAAGGAAGGTAGCTATGTTAAAAACGAAAAAATGCGTAAGCAATTTAAAGATCATATTTACTCGGGTAAAGCGATACAGCTACCGGTAGCACCGGATGCTTTAGCAGCAAAGATCGCTGAAAAATTAGGATTTGACGCTGTCTTTTCTGCCGGGTATGCCACTAGTGCCTCAGCTTTTGCCATGCCGGATCGTGGCATAACGGACTTTGGTAAATCACTAGAGCGGACTAGAGACATTATTAATGCAGTGAATATTCCTGTATTTGCAGATGCTGATACTGGTTATGGTGACTTGGAAAATGTACGCCGTACGGTTGAAAATTATGAAGCAATTGGTGCTGCGGGCATCTTTATTGAAGACCAAGTTTGGCCAAAACGTTGCGGTCATATGTCAGGTAAACAAGTTGAACCAACAGAAACCCTAGAAGAAAAAATTAAAGTTGCTGTAGCTACCCGTAAAAATGATGATTTCCTCATCATGTCACGGACAGATGCACGTACGGTGTATGATCTAGAAGAAGCTATTGAACGTAGCCGTCGTTATAAGTCTGCTGGTGCGGATTTAATTTTTATTGAATCCCCAAGAAGTTTTGAAGAATTTGAAGACGTTCATAAAGCCCTCCCAGATACCTTTATGATGGCCAATATGATTGAGGGTGGTCTAACACCATTAACGAAGACTTCGGAACTAGAAAAACTTGGTTTCAATATTATCGTATATCCAACTGCTTTAACTTATGCGCAAGCTTATACGGAGAAAAATTTACTACAAACCTTGCGAAATGAAGGCACGACAAGAAATTATCAAGATAAGATGATAACTTTTGATGAATTTAATGAATTCATTGGTTTAGATGACGTAAATCAGTGCGATGCTGCTTATGCGCCAGAAAATATGTTGAAATATATGGATTAGACCTAAGTTAAGCAATCAAAAACGAAATGAAATGAGGGAATCGAATGACTTATATGTTGTTAATCATTGTTGCAATTATACTGGCAATCTTTTTGGGGGAAAAATTTGATGTGAATGCAGGGATAATTGGCGTCGTATTTGCATACTTCATTGGTTCTTTCATGATTGGATTAAGTCCAGATGAGATTTTTACCTTGTGGCCAGTTGAATTATTTATGATGATTTTTGGGGTCTCCTTCTTCTTCAATTTTGCTAATGAGAATGGGACTTTGGAAATTATTGGTCATCACTTAATTTATGCCTTTAAAGACCATTTATTTTGGTTACCGTTCGGATTCTTTTTCGCTTCTGCCCTCATTTCAGGTTTGGGTGGGTCAATTTGGGGCGCTGTACCAATTGTCGGCTTTTTAGCGCTTAATATTGCTAAAGAAAATAATTTAGATACGCGAATTATCGCCATTGCTGTAATTGAAGGGGCGCTTGCTGGTGGTTTATGCCCATTTGGCCCCTTAGGTGCAATTGTACAAGGTTTAATCGCATCCACAGGTTTTGCTGATATGTCTTCAGTCATTTCATGGCAACTATTTACTGTATCTACTATCTATCCAATACTACTCCTATTATTTCTCATGTTTAAAGATCGAAAAAATGAAGCATATAAACAAGTCGAATTGGTAGAACCAGAAGCACTGAATAAGAAACAAAAGCAAACATTCATTTTAATGACAATATTTATTTTGACCATGCTTGTTTTTCCAATCGTCAATAACTTTACAAGTGGGGGAATTCCATTCATTGCCTCGATTAGTGATTCATTAAACCTAGGTTTAGTGGGGATAGTATTTGGTGTAATTGCCTATATGTTTGAATTGGCTGACGGACAGAAAGTATTAAACCGAACACCTTGGTCAGTGATTTGGATGACCTGTGGCATTTCTTTATTGATTGGCGTTGGGGTTCAAGTAGGAATTACTGAGTCGCTAGCTGCTTTAATCTCTTATGTGCCATGGCCAATCATTCCAGTAACGATTGCTTTACTTTGTGGCTGTATGTCAATCTTTTCTTCAACGATTGGTGTTATCGCACCATTATTCTTTACAACTTTACCAGCATTGTATGCGACAACTGGTTGGAGTCCAACCATTATGGCAGTTTGTATAATTATTGGTGGTTTCGCGGCAACCGTTACGCCATTCTCAGATGGAGGAAGCTTACTTTTGGCTTCTTCAGGTTACTACGGTGCAGATCAAAAAAACTTGTATAACACCTTATTATTTAAGGTTACACCATTTACAGTCGGGTCAGCGGCCTTAACAGCCCTCACCTTATCTATTATTCATAGTATTTAGTCAAGTTAAAAAGGACACGGTCAAACGCGTCCTTTTTTCCTGGTTATTAATAGCGATATTGGGTGCTAGCACCTTGGATAAAGAATTGTGTTTCTTCAAAGTGGTAGATAACTTTCGAATAGTCGAATGGTTTGCCATTATTTAGATGGAAAATGGATTCGGTTTTTAAACAAGGGTCACCCTTAGCTAAGTTTAAGTGTTCGGCATGTTCAGATTTCAGTTTCCCCACACGAAGAAAATGGTCACCATAGCCAATAGGGATTTCTAAATCTTCTGTAATATAATCAAATATGGAATTTGATGCGATCTCTTCACTTAAATAAGGAATGATATCTTTATCAAAATAAGACTCCTCAATACAGAAAGGACGGCCCTCAATATAACGAATCCGTCTGACATAATAAACTTTTGTCTTAGAAGGATCAGCGATTTTTAAATTTTCTACCGCTTCTTCAGGCGGTGCGATGAGAGATAAAGATAAAATTTTCGAGTCTACTTTGAATTGACTCAAAGTAGAGTTAAAACCACCCAGATTTAATAGGTTGATATAACCTTTGCGTTGGTTACCACGTACGTACACGCCTGATCCGCGTACTTGATAGATTAAACCTTGCTTCTCTAAATCATTTAAAGCAGATAAAACGGTATTTTTACTTACTTGGTAGTAATCGACCATTTCTTGAATACTGGGTAATTTATCATCTGCACTTAAATCATTGTCATTAATGTAGCGGACTAAAGCGCTAGCTACTTCTTCGTATTTTGCCATATTATCAAAAACCCCTCTTAGATATTTGATATATTATAACATGAAAGCTCTTACATTTGCAAATGGTTAGGGTATAAAAAGATGCACCACCGTATAATTAAAGTTTCTCAAGTGAAATTGATAAGTAAAAGATAGCACATGACCTATATATCTTCATAAACAGGCCTTGTATAAAGAGGATTATTCGCATTTAAGGGTAAAAAAGCGTATGATTTACGTTAAGTTCTACATAGTATGTTTTAATTTCCACTATATATTGAAGGAGGTAGATTATGACAATATATGATTATCAAGTAAAAGATGTTAATGGAAAATCTATCAGTTTAGCAGATTATGAAGGTGACTTATTACTTATTGTAAACATAGCGACTAAATGCGGTTTAGCAAGTCAATTAATGGGTCTTGAATCTTTATACCAAACCTATCAAGATGAAGGGTTTAAAGTGTTGGGCTTTCCGTCAAATTCCTTTATGCAGTCGCCTGAGGATGGGAAAGGTGCTAAAGAAGCTTGCGCATTAGACTTTGGTACAACTTTTCCTATGTTTGATAAAGTATCCGTAAATGGTCCTAAAACAGCACCGTTATTTTCTTATTTAAAGAGGGCTTCAGGAGATGGATTTGTTAAATGGAATTATACTAAATTTTTAGTTGACCGTCAGGGTAACTTTGTTAAACGTTACGCCCCAACTACACCACCGGAAGATATTGAAGCAGATATAAAAGCGAATCTTTAAAAATAGAAAAAGGAAGATCTGTTTTAAAGCAGATCTTCCTTTTTATTGATGTATGGGTAAAATGGTTAAAATCGTGGACGACCACCTCCCAGATAGCCCTGATAATGTTGGCATAGTTTCTTACAAGTAAGCAATATGTTTGTTTTAATGTGCCATCATTTCTTGTGCGATTTCTAAGTTATCCATGTTTGTTGGATAGTATGTTGGCCAGTGGTCCATTTCTTCTAGAAGGGCTTCTTGTGATTCGCCACCCCAGAAAATATGGTAGTGACCAGTTTTTGTTGGTGCAATATTATGGTCTGAGAATTGGACATATTTAAACTCGCCTGCTTCTGGGTCATCAGTTTCAAATAAGAAACGAACACCACGGTTACCTTTTTCGTAGTCTAAAATTTCATACCCAGCATATTTATATTCGAATGTTTTACTTTCACCATCGACAATAAACTCAATGGTATTGTCAGTGATGTTAATATGGTCCACGTCAGTTTCATAACCTGTTGTATAATATGCTTTATATTCTTCAGCTGTCATACCATCGTTTAATTTTGCTTTGTAATCAAAGACTTGATCTAAGCTACCGTCTTCTAATAGTGGATAGACAGATTGCCATTCACCAGCATAATCAGATAAGGTACGGTCAGCTACATCACTATCTTTAAAGTAACCATTGTAAACTGTTTTTTCAACCTCTTCGTCTTTATCATCAGCTTGCTTATCAGTTGCTGGTAAATCAGTGGTTTTTTGTAATTCAGTTAAATTTTCTTTCATAACAGAAATATAATCAGCACCATTATCCATCGCCTCTTGTGATAGACTTTCTAGCGGATTTAAGACAGCCATTTCAACGCCAGCTTCATCAGCTAAAGTTTTTGCCATACTGTCTGAACCAGCTTCTTCATAGTAGATGTATTGAATATCATTTTCTTTTACATAGTCAGCTAGTTCTGCTAAACGAGCTGCAGATGGTTCCTCATCAGGTGTTAATCCTGCAATCCCAATTTGATTTAAACCATAATCAACAGCTAAGTATGAAAAGGCAGTATGAGAAGTCACAAAATCTTTACGACTAGCATTTTCTAATGCTTCGGTATATAAATTGTCTAATTCTGTTAACTCTTCCATATAAGCATCTGCATTTGCCTGAAATTCTTCAGCCATATCTGGGTACAATTCACTTAGTTGTGAGGTAATAGAGGCAACTTCCATTTTGGCACAGTAAGGTGAAACCCACGTATGCGGATCATATTCGTGTGAATGTCCTTCATGATCGTGATCGTGGTCGTGATCATGGTCATGGCCATCTTCAGATCCGGGTAATAATACCATATTTTCTGTACCTTTAATGATATTGACATCATCACTGATACTTGACTCTGCAGAAGGGACCCAAGTTTCCATATTTTCATTATGATAAATTAGTGCGTCTGATTCGTTTAACTCAGCAAGTTGTTTTGCAGAAGGTTCATAGTCATGTGCTTCTGTTCCAGCAGGTACCATTAAACTGACGTCTGCTTGGTCACCAACGATTTCTTTTGTGAAGGCATAAACTGGGTAGATAGTCGTAGCAATTTCTAATTTATCGCCATCGTTATTAGCATCTGCTTCAGTAGCAGTTTGGCCACAAGCTGCTAAAAGGGCAGCACCCGTTAAGCTCAGTAAGCCTAATTTCAAACTTTTATTCATTAAAACACATCCTCTTTTCCAAAGTAATCTTTCATCGCATTGATTTGGGTACCCAATCATATCTGCCTTAGCTAGGGGCAAATCGGTAAATCGTAACCGTTACGATTTGATAATAGCTAATTTATCATAAGCTGAAACAAGTCGTCAACAAAAACTTACATGAAAAAACTTTCATATAGGGTTTGAGCTTATGTTTTGTGGCATGACGCCCATTAAATTACTTTCTAGGTTCACTCGTTTATAATAAAAAAGGATTCATTTGGGAGGAGAAAATTGAAAATCAGCTATTGATTGTTTCGGCCAATTCTAGAGGAACAATGAATGATAAGGGCGACTTATATGGTGGTCACTCAGCTACCATTGATCCCTGGAGTGAGTATGTTGTAGCGCCTGACGACCAAGTGGGGATCAATATAGTGAAATAGATTTAAGTGTCATCGAAGGTAGTCAATCTTTTATCAATGTCTATGATGATTGTAGACTAGACATTTATCACTTTTAACTAGTCAGCCACTTGAGGAAATAGGATTATATGTTATCATGTATAAAAAAGGTAGCAATTATGTTAAAGGAAGTAGTAGACACAGTATTTAATGAAAGGGAGATTCCATGAAATTAAAAACAAGTGCGCTAACATTATTTGCTTCAGTATGCTTACTTGCAGCATGTGGTAACATGAGTCAAGAGGATACAAACACTAGTGAAACAACGGAAACGACTAGCCAAGAAACCAATTCAAATGATAATAGTGTAGAGGAAGTGGCTAGTTCAGCATCAACTTCAGCTGAAAGTGAGACGAATGACTCAAGTTCTAGTGAAGCTGAGCAAGCGAATTCAGGAGCATTTATTTCTGAAGATGAAGCATGGCAAGTTGCCTTGGATGATGCCGGTACAAATGAAGAAGCATTAATTGAACGAGAAATTGAATTAGACGATGTGGATGACGACGATGATGATTATGATGACGTACCACATTATGAAATTGAATTTACTTTAGATGATGGTCGTGAATTTGAATATGATATTGATGCTACAACTGGTAATATCTTAAACGCTGAAGTTGACTAATAAAATGTATGTTGTGAAAAGAGGTGGTACTCATGGGTGCCGCCTTTTTTAATTATAGGAAAAGATTGAATATAGTGAAGTTTATTTTATCATGATACTTTTTAGCAAATCTTGTTTGCTAGTATTTTCTTGCATTCTTATCTATAATGAAATTATTAAGCATATAGTTGGCTGAATGAGGAGTGAATGGATGACTTTACATTTAAATATGGCCACTTTAGGCCCAGAAGCTGTGAATGACCAGGGAAACAATTGGCCTTTGAATAAAGAGACTGGTTTTTCACCTTTAAATACATTTATCCTAGCGGTTGCGGGCTGTTCGGCGGGTGTGTATCGCAATATTTTGGATAACTCTAAAATTGATTATACTTTTCATGATGTAGCAATTGATTATGAACGTTCCGATGAAAATGCTAGACCTATTACTGCAATCACGATTACCATGTATGTCAGTGTAGCTGAAGAAAATCAAGGGCGGGCTGAGCGGGCAACTAAGATGATTCACAAGTAGTGCCCAGTTGTACAAAGTATTGATCCAAATATACAAGTAACAGAGAAGGTTGTTTTTCAATAGGAAACTTTTAAGGAGTGTGTAAAGATGGAATTTGTAACATTAAATAATGGCGTAAGGATGCCCATTTTAGGTACTGGAACCAATACTTTTGGTAAGGTTGATGGCGATTATCATGCTGAAGTGACAGATGATACAACTGAATTAATATCTGCTATTAAAGCTGGCTATCGTGCGATTGATACGGCGGTTTCATACCGTAATGAGTCAACTGTAGGGAAGGCGATGAAAGCATCTGGTTTACCCCGTGAGGACTTCTTCATTACGTCTAAAATTCCTGGCGACTCAGACCATGCCGGTTCTGCTGAGAAAGTTGAAGCGACCCTAAACGCATCCCTAGAAGCCTTACAAACAGACTATATTGACCTTTACTTGATCCACCACCCGTGGGACAATGAGAATGAGATGTTACAAACTTGGTATGCCCTAGAAAATGCCTATAACGAAGGTAAAATTAAAGCTATCGGTGTTTCTAATTTTGATCAAGACCAATTAGATATCATTATCGACAATGCCCGTATCCAACCAATGGTAAACCAAGTTAAATCAAATGTTGAAGATTGGAATAATGATATCATTGATTATTCTGTTGAAAATGATGTAGTTGTAACGGCTTGGGCACCTATGAAAGGGACAGATGAAAATTCTCGCGCTATCTTAGATGAAATTGGTGCACAATACGGAAAGACTTGGGGACAAGTTTTACTGCGCTACCAAATTGAACGTGGTGTCGTAGTGATTCCTAAATCACATAATGCTGACCACCAAGCAGACAATTTAAATGTATTTGACTTTAACTTAAGTGAAGCAGATAAAGAAAAGATTGCGAACTTATAACTAAATGAACTTATGAAAAAAGGTTGCTGCCTATGTGTTGCAACCTTTTTTGTTCCAAAATGCCTTGGAACTATTGGAAGATGACCTAGTTTGCTATAATGAATTGATGAAAAAGGAGAGGATTTAAACGATGAGACAATTAAAACAATTAACAGAACGTGTGTATTATATGCCCGCTGATGGTGATTTAGATCGACCAGTTTTGGGTTATATCAAAGGAGACAAATTTTCATTAAGAATTGATGCAGGGAATTCGGCTAGTCATGTTGAAAATTTCAATCAAGAGCTAGCACGATTAGGTTTACCCAAAGAAGGGATGACGCTGATTACGCACTGGCATTGGGACCATACTTACGGTATTCATGCGCTTGATACTCCTGTCATAGCCAACAAGAAAACGAATGCACAATTACGGTTAATGTCTGAGTGGAAGTGGACTGAAGAAGCCATGCAAAAACGTCTTGAGACCGGCGAAGAGTGCGCTTTTTGCGATCAATATTTGCGTGCTGAATATAATGATCCTGCTACACAAATTAAAGTACAAGAAGCGGATATTGCGTTTGAAGGCGATTTAACAATTGATTTAGGCAATCTAGAAATAAAAGTTTTCCCAGTGATAAACCCACATTCTGAAGATGGTATGATTATTTATATTCCTTCTGAAAGAGTAGCTTTCATTGGTGACACCATTACAGAGGATTTCTACAATAATAGTTATTTAGACCCAGACAAATTAGCTAGCTTGCGCCAAACTTTGAGTGAGTTGGATGCTGATTTCTACTTGCATGGGCATATTGAGCCACTATCATTTGAAGAATTATTGTCCTTCATGTAATACGGTTACAATTAAAGAAGATAAATCCCCTAGAATTGTCATCATTTTTTTGGAAATGACTTTATAAACTAAATGATGCATGTTAATATAGGAGACTGGTTTGACAACAATATGAATAAGATAAATGGAGATAAATATGCATAAATGGACTGTAGATTTACTGATTCGAGCGTTGATTGCTTTTATAGGTTGTGTAGGTATTGCTTTAGGGGTATCGATTTCTGGAGTGATGGATATGGGGATGGATCCCTTCGCAGCTTTATGGATGGCAGTTTCAGATTTTGTACCAATAGGTTTTGGCAACATTGTCTTTATAGTGAATTTAATTATTTTCACGATAGCTTTCTTTATTGACCGATCTAAATTTGGATTGGGTACTTTTATTAACTGGGTCTTTTGTGGTTACATGATCCAGTATTTTACTTATTATTTCACCCAAATAATAGGCCTAGGAACAGACGATATGAATCTTTTAATTAGAGTAATATTGACCTTAGTCGGAGGAACGGTATTTTTACTTGGCGCTGCTTTTTATATGTCTGCGGGATTGGGTGTAGCACCACTTGATGCGATCGCACCTATCCTAGAGGAGAAGACACCATTATCCTTTGCACAAGGGCGTTTTCTCCATGAAGTGATTTGTTTAATTCTTGCCTTTATTTTAGGGGGGCCTGTTGGCGTGATGACCTTGTATTTAGGATTTTTTGCTGGACCAATGTTGGCGTTATTTCGCAGTAAATTGACTGAACCTTTCGTAAGAAAAGTAACCAGAGAAGGTATTCGTGACTAGTTTAGTGAGAATGTATATGCACTATATTAAAAGGATGACTGAACGAGTAGCTTTAGGTAAGGAACTAGTACTAAGAATAAGATGTTATAGCTAAACAAAAAGGTGCTTGCGAATTTTATCGCAAGCACCTTTTTGAATTATAGATTTTGTACAGCTGTTGTGATATCAGTATCACCGTCTACTACCTCAAACTCTTTACCAATGGTATTGTCATTTTCTAACACTGCTAATAGCGTTTTGGCAACATTTTGGCGGGCAACATCGCGGATGCCATCTTGAGGTTGGGTAGTGATTTTGCCAGAACCTGGTTCATCGCGTAAGACACCTGGGTGGACAATAGTCCAATCTAAATTAGTTCGTGATTTTAACCACTCATCCGCGTATGTTTTGGCGGTGGTGTAAACTCTAATCACATTTTTTTCAATTTCTTCGCGACCAGTTCTAAATGTAGATACGATCACGAAACGTTTGATGCCAACAGCCTCAGCTGCTTGCATCGATTTAATTGCTCCATCAAGGTCAACCATCATAATAATGTCATCACCAGTTCCACCAGCACCAGCTGAGAAAATAACTGCGTCAATTTTCTTATTCGTTAAAATATTTTCAATATCAGCTTGCGTATGTTTGGTTAAATCTAAATAAACGGACTCAATACCACGTTCTTCAAAGAAAGGAGCCTGGTCTAAATTCCGAATGGCAGCTACTTCTTCTATGGTATCTGAATCTTTCACAAAATCTGCGAAGTGGCGAGATACGCCACCGTTTGCACCAATAACAAGTACTCTCATATTTGAAAATCTCCTTTCAATCACCATCTCTACCTACTAGTATAAAGGTCAAAAAACAGCAATACAAAGAATCCGCCTACTAGCGGTCAAAATCAATGCGTTTACTTAATGGGTACATGATAAACATACCAAGCGTCATAGCAGCAAATTCTGAAAGAGCCAGTGAAATGTAAGTTGGTAAAAAGGCCGCATCTGCTCCGACTAAAACAATGGTTGTTGTCGTTGTAAACATGGATAGGGCAAAAATGACTGTTAAGCTCATATAACGAATCCATTGGTCAGATAATAAAGTAAATTGGGATTGTTTGGCTAATTTAACCAATTGGTCACCCACCCAACGCCCAATATATAAGAAAATAAAAGTGGAAACAGATCCAACAATCATGTCAATTGGCCCATAAGTCATGAAATTGGCGATGAAGACACCTATTGAAACAGCCCAGATATATCGTTTATTATGAAGCGCTAAAAAATTAAGAGATTCAGAAATACGGAATTGGATAGGCCCGTAGGAAATAGGGGCAATTATAAGTGTGATGACTAGGTATAAGGCTGCCACTACAGCAATCTTAGTCATATCTATCGTTGAAAAACGAGAAGGGGTAATTGTATTACTTGCTTTGTGCATATGTATGTCTCCTTTATAGGCTATGCCTAGTGTATTTATTGCGACCAAAGGACACTGATACCAGTGAGTAGTACTCTACCGAAGTGTCGCAATTTTTGGGTAACGTAATAGTTAAAAATTATGGGTCTTCGGATTTTATAGTGGAATTATCTTTTTAAAGTTTAAAAATAATTAGTGTTCAAATCGGAATATCTGGTGGAATACTAAGTGTCATAAATGTATCAATTAAATACGAGAGATACGTGAGAAAGTTAAAATAGTCTAACGAACAAGAGCTAAGAAAATTTATGGCACAATACATGGAAAAAGTGTGTGACATACTGGAAAACAGACCTTATTGTTATGACTTATACTGTATCGAGGTATTCGAATTATTGTATTTGTACCTATGTAGCAGATTAATTAAAGGACAGTCATTAATATAAGATATAGGAATTGACAACAATACTATTACACTATACAATGTAATTGTGAAATTGGTAATAAAAAGTATTATCGTTTTACTTAAATAAAAGGGAGGAATTTAAAATGAATTCAGCAAAAACTGATGTTCTAAAAGTGGAAGGTTTGGATTGCCCTTCATGTGCAACAACAGTTGAAAAAGCTTTGAAAAAATTAAAGGGAATTCAAAGTACAGAGGCTAACTTTTTTGCGGAAAAATTAACTGTAACTTATGATGATTCCAGAGTAACTCTTGACGACATTGCTGATAAATTAAAAAAAGTAGGTCACCCTGTAGTTAAATAACTCCAGTTTTTCCACTTAATGTTATCCCTTTAATTAACTTTTGAGTGGGGTTTAGTATTTAATTTATCTTTTCCTATCAAATGAATAAAAACATATCAATTTTTTTGATTACATTTTAAAAATGGAACATAAATAAGGGGGAACACAGAAATGAATACAAGGTGGTATAAACACCCAAGGACAATACTGTTGATTATTGCCGCAACCGTCACAGCATTTACACTGATTGCAGAAATTGGATTCGGTCTACCTGAAATGTGGGCGATTATTTTATATAGTATTGCAATTGTTGTTGGAGGGATCTATCCAGCAAGAAGTGCATGGGTTGAATTAAGAAATGGAAGTCCCTCCATTAATACATTGCATATTGCGGCAGTAATTGGAGCTATTTATCTAGGATTATGGGGAGAAGCTGCGGGGCTTGTCGTTATTTTCTCTTTAGGTGAATTAATGGAATCATACGCATCAGATAAAGCCAGAAATGCAATTAGAGCATTAGTTGAATTAGCCCCTAGTGAAGCAACAGTCATTCGAAATGGTCGTCAAATGCGTATATTGACAGAACAAGTGGAAATCAGAGATATCGTTCTGGTACGTCCCGGAGAAAAAATACCAGTTGATGGTGTAGTCACTAAAGGTTCAACTACAGTTGATCAAGCTTCCATTACTGGAGAGTCAATACCTGTATCAAAACAATTAGGAGATGAGGTATTTGCTTCAACATTAAATGAACGTGGTGCATTGGAAATAGAAGTGACTAAACTTGCTCAAGATACAACCCTAGCCCAAATTATTAAATTAGTAGAGGGCGCACAAATGAAAAAAGGGAAAGGACAGCGGTTCAGTGAGAAATTTGGTGCCATTTACACGCCAGCCATGTTTGTATTAGCGATCATTGTGGCTATTGTACCTCCCCTTTTCTTTGGTCAACCTTTTGATGAATGGTTATATAGAGCTTTAGTGGTACTAGTCGTTTCTTGTTCTTGTGGATTAGTACTGTCTGTGCCAGTCGCAGTCGTTACTGGCATTGGAACGGCAGCTCGAAGTGGAGTAATGGTTAAAGGCGGTATTTATATAGAATCAGCTGGTAGTACTCAAGTTGTGGCATTTGATAAAACAGGAACCTTGACAGTTGGAAAGCCTTCGGTCACGGATCTTGTAACGGTATCAGACCTTTCAAATAAGCAATTATTGGAGATTGCTGGTGCGCTTGAAAAACAATCCGAACATCCTTTAGCTGATGGCGATTATGGAAGAAACATTAAACAAAAAGAGTACAATTCCAGATGTAGAAGAATTCGATTCACTTACAGGTCGTGGGGCAAAAGGTAAGATTAACGGAAATAATTACTACATTGGAAATCCACGCTTGTTTAACGAATTAAAAGTAAACATAAATAAAGACCACGTCATGCAAATTGAAAAGCTGCAAGGACAAGGGAAAACTGTCATGCTCTTAGGAACTGCCAATGAAGTACTTGGGATGATTGCAGTAGCTGATAGACCCAAAGAAAATGCAAAACAAGCTATTCAAAGTTTGAAAGAAGCTGGTGTGAAAAAGGTTGTTATGCTAACAGGTGATAATAGACTAACAGGTGAAGCAATTGGTAAAGAACTTGGCGTTGATGAAGTAAGAGCAGAACTCCTTCCAGAAGATAAGATTAACGCAGTGAAAGAATTGCAAAAACAGTATGGGCAGGTAGCGATGGTAGGAGATGGTGTAAATGATGCACCAGCACTGGCTCAGGCTGATGTAGGTATTGCAATGGGAGTTCAAGGAACAGACGTTGCACTAGAGACAGCAGATATTGCTTTAATGCAGGATAATTTAGATCAACTAGTATATACACTAAAATTAAGTAAAAAGACAGTTTCTAAAATAGACCAAAATATTGCTATTTCGTTAGCGATAGTTGCGTTCCTTGTTGTGACTGCCTTGATCGGAGTCATGCCTCTTACATTAGGTTTAATTATAAATGAAGGAAGTGCCTTGATTATCATTGCAAACGCAATGTTCCTTCGTAGATATCAATGGAAAAAAGAAGGTATAAGAACTAAAAACAATGCAAGTGATATTCCATTGACTAATGTAGAATAATCCAAAGAACTATGTGTAAAATAGTTGTCGGAAAGTAAAATAGTAGGGTAAGAAATTAAAGTAGACAAAAAGGAATCACCTAGTATAAAATAATAACTACCGGTAGTTAGTATTAAGGATGGTGAATTATGAAAACAAAAGATTTAATTATTGAAGAATTTATAAAATCCTTTGGTGAAAATGGATTTGAAGGAACTTCTGTTGACTATCTAGCAAAGCAAGTTGGCATAAAGAAAGGTTCTATTTATACCCACTATAGTGGAAAAAATGAAATATTTACTATTGCCTGTGAAAAAATACTAGATAAATGTATCGTTGCTATAAAACAATTGCTTGAAGTAGAGAGGGATAAACCATTAGATGAACAACTTTTTATTTTGCTTAAAACTGTCTGTCTAGAAAGTGATTTTTTAACCGCTGATGAGATAGCTTTCAGCAAGCGCGTTGCAATTTTATCTAGCAGTGAATTGTTGTCGCTTGTAGATAAATTATTAGCAAAATATGATAATTTTATTGACGACACAGTATCACGAATTTTTATTGATTGTGCTAAACAAAAAATGTTGGCAGAAGAAGAGATAACGTCTGCCATAAGTGTATATCGTATGTTGTTGGAAAACTTATATATTGATTCATTAGCAAATCAAAATTGTAATGAAAAATTGAATCATTTATGGAGATATTTTTGGAAAGGTGTTTGCAGTTAAAAATTAAATAAACTTGATTGGAGGTTTAATTTTGGAAATTATTAAGTATATTGGAGCAGCATTTTCAACTTGGTTCATAGGTTTTTTCCTTATTTTGAAATTTATATTGCAATACCTGCAGGTTTTGCAGCCGGGCTAAATTGGTTTGACGCTTTTTTATGGGCTTCACTAGGAAATTGGATGGTTATTCCGTTTGTGGATATATGCTATGAATGGTTAATGAAATTTAATTTCATGAAAAAAATCATGGAAAAAAGTCTAAATGGAAAATGGGAGAATCGCATAGAAAAGCATGGTGCATGGGTTATACTTTTGTTAACTCCTTTAGCAGGTGTTTGGACAATAGGTGTTATTGCTAAAGCACTAAAGTTTAATCGAGCAAAACTTTGGATATATAGTGCAACTAGTGTTGGGATTTTTGGATTAATTATTACGATATTAATTATAAATGGAATTACCCTGAATAATTCATAGTACCTTGTCAGAACAGGCATTTATCCCGCTTTGATAAGGTTTATCACTCTATTCCTTCTTCACCCGTTGGGTGAAGAAAAAAATATACAAAAAGAGCACACTCTATGTTATTGTAAAGTCGATCAAAACAACAAAAACAAGAGGTGTGCTCAATGTCAACTTTACAAGAAAAGCAACTACAATTCAATCCCCATTTGGTTATGTCAAACGATGGCGGTCAATTATCCAATGATTCCGGTCTCCTTTTACTCTTTGAATTTTTTCATAAGATCAAGTTCAAAGAGCTGGTTAACGAGTTATTGCATATTGACGATTCAAGAAACTATTGTACACATGACTATATTGATTTATTTATGCAGGTTCTTGTGCAGTTAATAGCCGGTTACTCAACGGATTCTTCAGCCAATTGGCTACGTCACGATCCAGTTTTTCAGCAGGGGCTAAATAAAACGACCTTAGGTTCACAGTCGATGGTTTCTCGTTTTATTCATCAACTGTCGGAGGAGAATATCGTTCAACTTCAATCAATTGCCAAGGCATTGACCACTATCTATATCGGCCAAAAAAATACACAGCATATGATCATTGACGTGGATTCTACTCACTCAGACACCTTCGGAAAACAAGAACAGACTGATTTCAATACTCACTACGGAACAACGGGTTATCATCCCTTAGTGGCTTTTGATGGACTGACTGGTCTGTTTCTGGGTGCCGAACTTCGTCCGGGCAATGTGTACACGTCTAACAATGCAGAAGTCTTTTTAGCAGACATCATCTCTCAACACAAACAGCACTCATGCGATATGTTTTTAACTGTCCGAGGGGACAGTGGCTTTGCCAAACCTGAGATCTATGAGTTATGCGAGCAAGAAAAAGTGAAGTATATTATTCGTTTAAAAGTCAATGCACGACTGAAGAACATGGCTCAACAAAAGGTCCTTTACGGACCAGATACAGACTTTACACATAAAGAATCACAGTATTTCAAGATTGATTATCAAGCTAAATCTTGGGAAACGGTTCGTAAAGTAGCTGTAAAGGCCACTCGAGAAGCTGGCGAACTCTTATTTACGACGTTTGAGTTTATCGTATCAAATTTCGTTGATATACCTGCCCAAACAGTGTACAAGCTCTACCAAAAGAGAGGGACAATGGAAAATTATATCAAAGAAATCAAACATGGTTTTTCCTTCGACAAGACCGATAGTTCAACGTTTCTTGCGAATCAGGCTCGCATGATGATGAGTTGTATTGCCTATACAGTCATTCATTTGATGAAAGAGCTAACATTCCCAGATAAAGAGAAAAAATCAACGGTGGCGACTATTCGGTTTAAAGTTTTCCACATTGCTGGAAGGCTGACACGACATGCGCGTAAAATAAAAGTCCGCTTGTCCACAGGTTACGTTTTCTCTTCACTGTTCTGGACAATATTGGAGAATATTCAACAGCTGGTTCTGTTGCATTAGCTACTCCAGAAGATCATATTAATTTTTTGACGATTGTAAGACCAAGGGGTCTTTATACTCTTTTTTCCATCTTTTTGTTTTCGATCTAATCGAGAAGGATATAAAGTGGCATGATAGACAGTTAATACTTAAAAATGTCTAAAAAAGCAGTGAGTTTAATAGAAATAGTTATCCACATTTAGAGGTATGAATAATTCAGGATTACTCCAAAGAAATGCAATTTGACATATGAATAATTACACTATATATTGTAATTGTGAAATGGAGGAGGAAATAATGGAAGAAAATTGTTATACACCTAAACCTCAGCTAACGGATCGTCCTTTGTTGGATATAGATTATGCGGAGGGATTGAGCGAAACGTTTAAAATCCTTTCAAACGGCACGAGGCTTCGGATATTACACGCAGTGAATCGAACACCAAACATATCCGTTACTGAGTTGGCTGAACAACTCGAAATGAAACCTCAAGCCATCTCTAACCAACTTCAACGATTAGATGATAAGGGCATTGTTCGTTCGTCTCGTGAGGGAAATTTTATTCGGTATCGAGTTGTTGATCTTTGTGTAACCAGCCTTTTACACGAAGGATGGTGCCTAACAGAAGATTTACCAAAATAGGAGGAGATTCAAAGTGGAAAAATGTGCACGCTCTAACTGTAATTGTCTTATTGGTGAGAACAAAGTAGAGGTTGATGGAAAAGTTTATTGTAATCAAGAATGTGCAGATCATTGTACTGATGAAGTTTGCGAGTGCAAAGATTGTAGCTGTGCAACTGCATAATTGAATAATAATGAAGGTTATCCTGTGCAACTATAGGATAACCTTTTTTGTACATAGGCTATCCAACGATAGGGTGCATTATTTAATGCAAACTCTACAAAAGGAATTTTCCAAACTATTTTCCTATCACCTATTGTATATGCTTTATGGGATGTTCTAAGAGCATTTGTGGTCACAAAAAATATTTAACAATTTTAATTTTGATATCAAATCTATACTTGAAAAACACGGAGTAGTAAAGGATGAACAATATGTCAGACTTATTATTACTACCAGATCTTAAACAATAGAACCACCACAAGAAAATGAATCCGACATGATGTTTAAAGTGGAAGCAACTTTTCCACCAGTACATTGCCCTCAATGTGGCTTTGACAGGCTATATAAACATACATCAAGAAAGCAACTAATCATGGATCTGCCTATTCGTTTAAAGCGAGTAGGATTACAATTAAACCGCAGACGTTATAAATGTCGTGAATGTGGCACAACTTTTTGGGAACGCCTTATATCCATTGACGAAAAGCGTAGTATGACTAAAAGGCTTATAAGGTCTATTGAAGAACAATCTCTGTCTAAGACCTTCGTAGACGTAGCTGAAAGTGTTGGTGTAGACGAGAAAACTGTTAGGAACATCTTTAAAGACTATGTGGCATTAAAAGAACGTGAATATCAGTTTGAAACTCCTAAATGGCTTGGTATTGACGAAATACACATTATCAAGAAACCTCGTCTTGTATTGACCAATGTAGAACGTAGAACTATATATGACATAAAACCCAATCGTAACAAAGATACGGTCATTCAACGCCTTTCTGAAATTAAAGACAATACATATATCGAATATGTCACAATGGATATGTGGAAGCCCTACAAAGACGCAGTTAATACAGTTATACCTCACGCTAAAGTAGTTGTAGATAAGTTTCATGTAGTCCGAATGGCTAATCAAGCCTTGGATAGTGTTAGGAAGTCTCTTAAAGCCAATATGACAGCCAAAGAAAGTCGTACCCTTATGCGTGAGAGGTATATCCTTCTTAAACGAAAGCATGACTTGAATGAACGAGATTCATTCCTTTTGGATACTTGGTTAAGTAATTTACCTGAACTAAAAGAAGCCTACGAACTTAAAGAAGAGTTCTACTTGATATGGGATACAGATGACCTTGAGCAAGCCAAAGATCGTTACAGGTATTGGAGACAATGCTGTTTATCCAGCAACTCTAAAAACGCCTATAAAGACCTATTAAGAGCCGTAGACAACTGGCAGGATGAAATCTTCAATTACTTTGATAAAAGGCTCACTAACGCTTATACAGAGTCTATAAATAGCATCATTAGGCAAGTAGAACGAATGGGTAGAGGGTACTCATTTGAAGCCTTACGAGCTAAAATAATTTTTAATGAAAAGCTCCATAAAAAGAGGAAGCCACGATTTAATTCAAGTGCATTCAGCAAAGCTATGTTATACGATAGTTTCAATTCGTATCAAATAACAGACCGAGACAAAACAGGCAACTATGGTGTAGATTTTTCCACACTTATTAAGAAATTGGAAAAGAGTAACTTATAGGCCCTTTTCCACCATAAAATCCGAATACCCAAAATTATTTATCGGATCAACCAACCGCCATCAAGAGGAAGCGTATTCCCTTGCATATAAGCAGCTTGATCACTGGCTAGAAATAAGGTTAGCGCTGCTACTTCATCGGGACTGGCCCATCGTTTTGCAGGTGTTTGGGCCATCACTTGGTCAGCCATCGGATTTTCACCTTCGAAATCCGCTTGATTCATAGGGGTCATGATAGCGCCAGGCGCAATTGCATTAGCAACTAGCCCTTGACCTGCATAATCATAAGCCATTTGTTTGGTGAATCCGACAATAGCATGCTTAGCTGTCGTGTAAGCAATCCCACCGCCCCCGGCTGTTAAACCAGCAATCGAAGCCATATTAATCAACCGTGAAGTAGGATTGGCTATGAGCATCGGTAAAGCAGTATAGGTCATATTATAAACCACTTGCAAATTGTTTGAGATGATCGCTTGCCAAGTTTCTGGGGTGGTTTTGTCTAAAGGCTTATAATCATCTAGGACGCCAGCAGTATTACATAGTACATCAATAGTTTTCCAACTAGCTTTTAATGCTTGAAAAAGGGCAGTCACTGCCATTAAATCACTACAATCCGCTTTGCGGAAGCTAAAGGTTTTCGGATAGCTAGCGGTCCATTGATTGACTAGCGCTGTATCTTCCTTAAGGTCAACAGCCAAAACGCGATGACCCTTTTTTAAAAAGTGTTGTACCTGACTGCTACCTATACCTGACATGCCTCCTGTAACAACAACCTTTAATTGAGAGGGTAGTTTAGGATGGTCAGTGTAGGATGTGTCCATGCGTCTGCTTCCTTTCTATTGGGTAAATTTTGTGTAAGTTACTTGTCTGAAACGATAGACCAGTCGTCAGCTAAGATGTCGCAAACGGTTGGTTGGAACATAGAAAAGCCTTCTCCTGCTACGGAAATCAAGAAGTAGGGGGTGATTGCCTGACCTTCAAATTCTTTGGGGTCAACTAATTTTACATATTCTTCTGCACCACCCCAACCGTCGCGGATAATGTGTGCGCCTTGGCGTAGTTTAGGTAAGATTTCTTCAAATGTCATGTATTTTCACCTCCTCAAAATGGGTCAACAGGTATTATAGCAAATTTCAATTCGTTTGTAGTCTATATTTTTACGGAATATGATTGATTTTTCATATAGTTAAGGTATAATGATGGCGAGGTATATGAATAACCATTCATATAAACTTGTAGATAGTAAGTGAATTGATTAAAAAGGAGTGGGAATGATGACTGAAAATAACTACCACCACCACAAAGATAAGGTAGCACATAGACATGACCATAAGCATGATCACCATGGGCACAACCATAGTGAACATGATACGAAGCGAGCTACACAACTTTATATATTAGGTTTTATTGCTTTTGTATTTGGCTTAATCATTGGTAACTGGCAAAGTTTTATAGGTAATATCCTAATGGTGCTAGCTGTTGTCCTTTCTGGCTACCATGTTTTAGGGGAAGGTTTTGGGGATACCGTACAAGATAGTTTGTCTGCAGGTAAATTCAAACCAAATATCCACCTCTTGATGGGGTTAGCGGCTGTAGGTGCTATCCTAATTGGTTCATTCTATGAAGCTGCCTTATTGATATTAATTTTTGCCGGTGCACATTTCCTAGAGGATTATGCAGAAGGGCGTTCGCGCCGTGAAATCACTAATCTGATGCAATTAAATCCAACAGAGGCACTTTTATTAAAGGATGATGGGACTAGTCAAAAGGTAGCGGTTGACCACTTACAAATTGGGGACCGAGTGAAGGTGTTAAATGGTGATCAAATTCCAACGGATGGTCGAATTATTCAGGGCGAGACAGTGATCAATGAGGCTTCCATTAATGGTGAGTCCATGCCGAAAGAAAAGTCAGTTGGGGATGAGTTTTTTGGTGCTACTATTAACGGAGACCATGCTATAGTCGTTGAAGTAACGAAACATCCGGATGAAACAGTATTCGCTAAAATACTCCAAATGGTTGAAGCTTCGCAAGCTAACCTAACACCAGCTGCTTCTAAAATTAAGCAGATTGAACCCTACTATGTAACAGCAGTCCTTTCTATCTTCCCATTGGTGGTACTGTTAGGGCCATGGCTTTTTGGCTGGGATTGGTCAGAAGCTTGGTATCGTGGTTTGATCTTTCTGATTTCTGCGTCACCATGCGCTTTGGCAGCTTCAGCAGTCCCTGCAACCTTGTCCGCCATATCTAATTTGGCACGTCATGGCGTGTTATTTAAAGGTGGTGCTTACCTATCTAATTTAATAGATTTAAGAGCCATTGCCTTTGATAAAACGGGTACCTTGACAAAAGGGTCACCTGAAGTGACGGACTACTATTTTGTTGAAGGGATTCAAGATGAATACATCTTACCGGTAATAGTTGAGATGGAGAGTCAATGTAACCATCCTTTGGCACAAGCTATTTTACAAGAATTTCAAGAGGACACGAAAAAATTAACCGAAAATATTGAAGTGGTGAACGAATTAGGAAAAGGGCTTAGCGGTCATTATGCTGGCCATCACTACCAAATTGGTAAGCCATCCATATTTACAGCTGTTCCAGATAAAATTAAAGACCATACAAATATATTATCTAAAGCTGGTAAAACGGTTGTGTATATCCAAAAAGATGCAAGTGTGATTGGTTATATTGCCATGATGGATACACCAAATCAAGCGGCTCAAACGGCCATTAGCTACTTACACCAAGCTGATGTGCATACCGTGATGATCACTGGGGACAATGAAACAACTGGGCAAGCAGTGGCTAAGCAAGTAGGGATTGATCAAGTCGTGGCCAATGTTTTACCTGAGGAAAAAGCGCAAATTGTAAAAGATTTGCAGGCTGAGTATGGCCAGGTTGGGATGACAGGCGATGGGGTAAATGATGCACCAGCACTTGTTCAAGCAGATATTGGTTTCGCTATGGGTGATGGTACGGATGTAGCGATTGATGTAGCGGATGTTGTGATTATGGCCAATGATTTAGAAAAATTAACCTATGCCCATCAACTTTCTAACGCTTTGAACCGGATTACTTGGCAAAATATGGCTTTTTCTATGTTTGTCGTTTTGGTTCTAGTAGTCCTTAATTTTATGGGCATTTCAGATATCACTTTAGGGGTACTGTTCCATGAGGGATCAACCATTCTCGTTATACTGAATGGTTTACGACTCCTAGGAGGAAAAAGGGATAAGTAGCCAGGTGTATGCCTTGCTAAATTTAGATATTAGTGAACCAATCCGCAACAGATTCTCGAGGCTTAGTTATTGCAGTCTAGAGGCAATTGAAGATTCACAATATCCAAATGAAGGTTTCTATGATATGAAGGTACAATAATATACATGAATATCAAAAGGAGGATGTGACGGTTTGGTCGCATCCTCTCTTTATGATGTCATAGCTTGGTTGGCATTTTATGCTTTTTCCATGTCAGGGTCCATATAGTTTTGGGTGTTGTCCCCGCCAAGCAAGTCAAAGTCAAATTGTTGGCCAAGGCCTTGTATCATGGCTTTGTGGTAGACGTGCCCTGCAACAGCTACATCTAGCGCGCCAATACCAATTGGAATCACAATAGTGGTTGTTTTGTCATTGTGTTGAGGGGCGATTTCGCCTGTAGCTAGTTGGCCAAAGTCAGCTGTGATATCAGCTTCTGAGATATGGCCAGCATCATTTAAACTCTTTAAAGCGCCTCGATGAAGAGCTTGAGCCCTGTGGTCTACATAAATATAATCGGCGTTAACGATGATATCGTCTGTAATCTCACCTCGAGAACCCATTGGCATAATAATGGTACCTGGCTTAATCATATCACCCGTTATGAAGGGTTTAGTAGCACCTGTTACTGTGATAATGACATCATTATCTGTAGCTTCCTCAGGTTTATCTACGATAATAATTTCACCATCAATCAGATGAGCCACATCATCTCTAAAGGCTTCAGCGGTAGAGCGACGGTGGTTCCAAACAACTAGTCGGTTTATTTTATATCGTTTAGTGATGGCTAAGACTTGTGTTCGAGCTTGTGTACCTGCGCCAAACATCCCTACTGAGATAGATTCTCCTAAGTTAAAGTAAGAGAGTGCAACGGCTGTTTGCGCACCAGTTCTAAGATTCGTAATATAAGCGCCGTCCATAGCAGATAAAAAACGCCCAACGTGTGGGTCGAGTAATAAAATCATACCAGTCATATAAGGTAAACCAGCAGCATTACGACCACCATCGAAACCACCAATCCATTTCATGCCGGCCATATTTAACCAGTCAACATAAGCAGGCATGGCATTCATGAAGCCTTCATAATAGGGATAATTACCCGTTTCACCTAAGTCTAGATTCACCTTACTGGGATTGACGATTTTACCTTCGCCCATTTCTTGATAAGTTCTTTCGACAATATTGACAGTTTCTGCCATATCGATTAAGCTTCGGATGTCTTTAACATTCAGTAACAATGTCATTTAATCACTCCCTTATTTGATTGTTTTTAACCCATATGAGAAATACTGGGCGTATACGTGTGTGTATAGTTTAATAATAGCTATTTAGTCTAAAAAAGTAAAATAAATTTGAGCATGATCGCTTTAGCCGAATGTAGATTTATATAGACAATACATAGCGCTTGTATGTGGAAAGCTTTCTAAATCGAGTAGGAGGAATCTTTCGATTGTGTCTTTATGGATATAGCTATTTCTTACTCAGAAATATTGTAAGTAGCCGCACGGTAGTATTGTGCAACGCCATTTGGTTGATTGATCACATTTTCTAAGTTTGGATCAATTAAACTAGCATATGCGCCTTGGTAGATTGGGCTCACAGCTGCTGCATCTTCTACTAAGTATTTTTCAGCTGCTAGGAAACTATCCCAGCGTGCAGCAGGATCTAAAGCGTTTGTTGTTTTTCCTTCAGTCATTAATTCGTCATAAGTAGCATCTGAGAAGTCACCTGATGATAGTGACGAACCTGTTACAAAATAATCAAGGAAGGCAGTTGGATCGGCATACGATGGGTTATAGGTACCGTATACAATATCAAAATCTCCAGTCCCGGTGATTGCTTGACGAGATTTTAAAGGTACATTTCGAACGGTGACGGTTAAACCAGGTAGATTGGTTTGCAGTTGTGCTTGTAAGTATTCTGAAGTTGCTTTTGATGTGTCAGTATCAGACGTCAACAATTCGATTTCAACAGTATCTGTACCCAAATCTTCTAAAGCGAGTGCCCACTCTTCTTGAGCTGCTTCGATATCAAAAGGCATTAAGTCACCATTTTCTTCACGGAAGTCAATGCCTGATTCTGGGTCCGCTCCAAAATCAGCTGGTATCCAACCACCAGCAGGTTTAGAACCATCATCAAGGATAGCATCAACAAATCCTTCCCTATCATATGCCTGACTGATTGCGCGTCGGAAGTGAACATTGTCTGTAGGACTAGATTGCGAATTAAATTCCATGTACCCAATCATCCCTTTTGGATCAATGTGTAAGAATTCAGAGTCTTGATACTCTTGTACATAAGGTGTCGTAATTTCAGTATATTGAAGTTCTCCACCTTCAAATAAGTTTACATTTGTTGAGTTTTCTTTAGACATTACCCATTCGATTTGATCTAAATCGACATTTTCGGTATCCCAGTATTCATCATTCTTCGATAAAGTCCACTCAATTTCAGTTGAATTCCAATCACTGACTGTAAATGGGCCATTATAAACAGCGTTTTCTGCCGAGGTACCATAATCAGCACCTAATTCAGTTGCGACGTTATGGTTGACTGGTAGGAAGTAAGGTGTTGCCAGTAAGTCTGTAAAGTAAGTTGTAGGAGAGGCCAGGGTGATTTCCAACGTTTTATCATCAATGGCTTTGACCCCTAGTGTGTCTGGTTCAGCTTCACCGTTCGCGATAGCTTCCGCATTTTTTATGACATAGAATTTATTCGCATTACCACCAATTGTTTCTGGTGTAACTGTTTTTTTATAGGTGTAAACAAAATCTTCTGCAGTTACCGGGTCACCATTTGACCAATCTGCATCTTCACGGATTTTAAAAGTATACGTTAAGCCATCTTCTGAAACTGTTGGTTCCTCAGCAGCTACCCCTAATTCATTACGCCCATTATCCGCTGGACGATATAAACCTTCCATTACATTGGCAATCGTATTTTGACTTGGTGTGTCAGTTGAAGAGATACTATCAAGTGAAGCCAATTCGCCATTAACTGTCACCATGATATTCTTTGCTGTTTCTTCGTTTTCAGTCGACATGCCACCATTTCCACACGCTGTTAGCACAAGTGTAAATGCCGTCAGTGAAAGAATCCCCAATTTCTTCTTCATAAAACTCAACCTCTTTTCAATAGCATTATCATTCTTCCTATTACTATAACTTATTATTTGTGAAAAAAGGAGTAACTTGCTTAATGATTGACTGATTAAAAGACGGTCACTATTGATAAGAAAAAAAGAAGGTGAGACAAGAGTCGTTTAGAATTGCCATTTTGGGAAGTAGCAAACAATGCTGACTTTTGAAACCTGATGATAAATCTTTTTATATAGCAAAGAGAGGCTGAGATATTTTTGCCCAGCCTCTTATATTTACTACTATTTCTGGTTTAAACAGATTTAAGATTTGTTTATTTCTTTCTCTTTCGCTCATCCATCCCAGCTTCTAACTTCAAACGATTAGCAGTCGAGCGTCTAAATAGAGCTTTTAATTGTTCACGATCATCTGTTTTGATAGCTTCTTTAATTAAATTAAGTTGTATTTCAAAGTCTTGGATGGATTGTAAGAGGTAAGTTTTATTATCGATAAAGAGTTCACTCCACAAATCTTCATTGATTTTAGCAATCCTTGTTAGTTCTGGGTAAGAATCACCAGTGAACTTTCCAGTTTCGCGTTTTTCATGGTCTGAATTCATTAATGATATCGCAATGGCATGCGGTAATTGTGAAGTAAAAGAAATCATTTGATCATGAAAGCTAGCTGAAACACGGTTAACCTTACCAAAACCAATTTCTGTAGCTAAACCTTCGATTTTTTTCAAAGTATCTTCATGGTTCGCTTCCGTTGGTGTGATTAGGAAATTCGCACCTTGAAATACTGATCCCTGAGCATAGGCTATGCCACGATTTTCCCTACCAGCCATTGGATGGGTATAAACAACTTCGATATTTTCAGGTAGAACAGTAGCCATTTCAGCCATGAATGTCTCTTTGATGCCGGTTGTATCCATTAAGATGCTGCCATCTTTAAAGAAATTATGGTTAGCTTGGATAAATTTTACGGCAGTTTTTGGATATAAGGCCATAATCGTTAAATCTAATTCGGGCAAGATGCTATCACCAGTTAAGAACCCTTCCTTGATGATACCCATATTCACTGCAGTATCCAGTGTTTCTTGGTTATGATCAATTCCATAGATATTTTGATAGCCTGCAGATTGTAATGCCTCTGCGAAAGAACCCCCAATTACACCTAAACCTACTATCCCAATTTTCATCATAATACTCCTAACTGTATGCGTATGTTATATTGTTTCATAATAACATGTAGACTGATACATTTGTTAGCGTTTCTCTGGGAAATGTAAGGTAAATGTTGCATAATTTACGCAATAACATATATATATAAAGAAACGATAAGTAGTCAATCTGACTTTTATCCCTATATTAAAAAATAAAAAAAGCCAATGCAGTGGGATGCATTGGCAGTCGTAAATAAATTGAGATGAATACGTACGTGACATATCTACTCTAATTGTATTATTGCATTTTTTGCCACTTTAAGTCAAACTATTTTTTGATTACTTTGAAATCTTTTTTTGCCAGTAGATAAGCAATACCCCATAAGACGATGATCGAGAGGGATATTGCAACAAAAATATACCAAGCTATAGTATATGCAGTAGCTTCAGCAATGGATGCAGCCATGAATGAACCAAACATCATTCCTAAGAATAGGAATTGGTTGACTAAACCAAATACACGAGTGGAAGTTTGTGCTGAGAAAATGGCAGAAATAAGTAAAGGCACCAGTACTGTGGCATTTGCATTACCCAAACCAAATAGGATTGCTATTAGAATTGCAAAGCCATAGGAAGTTGTACTAGCTGCAAGGAAATAAGCAAATGCTAATAGGATAGAAGACCAAATGGTGGCCGAAACAGTGCCCAATTTATCTGCAATAATACCCATAGATAATTTACCTAAGATACCAATGGCAGAATAAACGGAGATAATAACTGCCCCCTGTTGTGGACCATGTAAACTTTGCATGAATGGTGGGAACTGACCTAAACCAGCGTTATTAGCCAAGCCTACGAATATAGCACCTAATAGTAATAAAATGAAGAATGGCTTATGTAGTGATTCTTGCATTGTAAATGGTACGCGGGAATTGAATTTGGCGTCATGATCATTGTGATTATTTGAATGAACTGTGCCTAAAGCTTCTAAATTTTTATCTTTAGGTTTCGAAACGAAAATGAATTGCCCAATACCTAAAGTGATGATTAACATAATAGCCCCATATGTCATATAAGTAGCCCGCCACCCAATAGAATGTATTAGGCTTGTCACGATTGGGCTCCATATAATCCCACCAACCCCTAAACCTGCAAGGGCAATAGATAGGGCTAAACCACGTTTTTCGATGAACCAAGTAGATATTAAGATAGACATGGCCATAGCTGAAGTGGTTAAGAAACCAAATCCTACGATGATAGATAATAGGTAAAACATCCAGACATTCGTTACTAAACCAAATGACATGTAAGCTAAACCATAGATAAGGGAACCGATTAAAAAAACTTTTTTGAAGTTTTTTGCCAGTAAGCTTGATACCCAAGAAGACAATAGGACTGAAACACTTAAAATTAAGATATTAGAAATAGAGAATTGGCTACTAGAAATATTTAGCGCATCGGTGACAGCATTTTGGTAAATATTTGCTATCGCAACGCCTGCTGGTCCAGTAACTGACAAGACTAAAACCGCACCGAAGACTATTTTCCACCCATAAAACATTTGATTACTTTTCATTTATTTCCTCCTATATTAAACTGGATTTAGACAGAAACTAATGGAAGAAAAGACCAGTGTATAAAAATTGTGATTTTTGCACATTGGGCATCTCTTGCTTGTATAAAAATCCTGATGCAGTTTGATTGTATCCTCTTATATAGTAATATTTCAATGCTTTTTTCAATTTAAAGATTACTTGTTAGTCTTTGGAATGGTTGCATTTATTGTTTTTTGAGATTGGTGAGTTTTTTCACTAGTATATTTAAATGAAATTTATCATATTGTTAATATTTTTCTATTTTGTCATTATGATACAATAGACTTAAATGATAGAAATCCTATAAGTAAACTATTTAATAAACTGCAGGATAAAAGGAGAGTATAGATGGCTATTCTAGTTACGGGTGGTACTGGTTATATCGGTTCCCACACAACAATTGAATTAATCCAAGCTGGATATGATGTCGTCATTGTGGATGATTATTCAAATAGTAAACCAGTTGTTTTGGAGCGAATTGAACAAATTTCTGGTACACGTCCACGTTTTTATGAGGCAAATGTTTTAGATAAGGAAGCTTTAACACATATTTTTGAAGTAGAAAATATTGAAGCGGTTATTCATTTTGCAGCCTTTAAAGCAGTAGGTGAGTCTGTTGCTAAACCGATCAAATATTATGATAATAATCTAGGTGGGTTGGTATCAGTTTTAGAAGTTATGCAAGAGTTTAATGTGCGTAAAATTGTGTTCTCTTCGTCTGCTACTGTTTACGGTATGGACAACGAATCACCATTAACTGAAGATTTACCAACAAGTGCAACTAACCCATATGGCTATACTAAGGTAATGAATGAGCAAATTTTACGAGATTTAGCTGTGGCAGATGATAAGTGGTCAATCATGATCTTACGTTACTTTAATCCAATTGGTGCGCACGCATCAGGTTTAATCGGAGAAGATCCAACAGATATTCCCAATAACTTGATGCCTTATATTACTCAAGTAGCTATTGGTAAACGCGACCACCTTTCAGTATTTGGTAGTGACTATCCTACACATGATGGTACTGGTGTCCGTGACTATATTCATGTAGTTGATCTAGCAAAAGGACACGTTGCTGCAATTAAACATGCCCTAGTTCATGAAGGTGTTGAAATAGTTAACCTAGGTACTGGTATTGGTTATTCAGTGTTAGACTTAGTCAATACATTTGTGGAACAAAACGGGGTCGAAGTGCCATATGAATTAGTGGACCGTCGTCCTGGCGATGTTGCTTCGAATTATGCAGATGCATCTTATGCTCAATCATTATTAGGCTGGACAGCAGAACATGATCTAGCAGATATGTGTCGAGATTCATGGAAATGGCAATCAAATAATCCAAACGGTTATGACCAAGACTAAAGCGTTATGTTTAATGGGAGCCTATGAAGGAATTCGAAGGCTTCTTTTTAGCTATGCTATAGAGAGGTCATTATTATATTTTGTAACACAACTGCAATCTATGGGTAATCTATAAGTTAAATTGTATGGGTATTATTATGCTATAATATGAGGCATATGCTTGAGGATTATGGCGTTTACTTTCGAATATACGCATTATAGTTGGGATTAACTTATTTTAAGCGTATGCGATATGTGGTAAAAAGGTGTGTAGGATATTTATAGCACATTTGACCACATCATTTCTTTTTTTAAGGTGGGGGAATTACTATGCCAGCATGGCTAGGTGAATTTAGAGATAAGTGGCAAGCGCAATCTCGATCAACGCAATATACAGTTGTGGGCATTTTGATTGCTGCTATAGTATTGATGATTATTCCGTGGAGAGCATCGGCTGAAGAAGGGAACCCTTTAGGTGTACAGGTCGATTCCAAACCATTAAGTGGTTCAGATTATTATTCAGCAGAACCGTTAACAACTAAGGGGAATGGTGCTGGTATATCTCTAGGGGATTCAAGTAGCACTTCAAGTGAAGACACTTCAGTTGAAGCATCTGTGGCATTAACCAAAGATGCGAATTACAGTACAGATTTAGCAAGTTTAACAGCGGAATATGAAGAAAATACAGCATCATTAGCTCAGTCAAGAGCAAATGATCCTTCTTATACAGCACCAAGTGTATCATCTAGTTCTTTATCGTCTTCGTCATCGAATGCTTCAAGCGCTAGCTCATCATCAGATGACAGCACGAGTGAAAGTAGTCAGACGGATTCAGTTGGCACGTACACAGTTCAATCAGGTGATAATGCGTACCGAATTGCAACCAACAATGGGTTAACTTTGGATGAATTTCTATCATTGAACGGTAAAACGGAAGCTTCAGTAACCCCAGGTGAAGTAGTTCGTATACAATAAGTGAATTTTATGTGAGTTTGTGCTAAAAGCGGTGTCTTTGGTCGAATTTACTAGCAATTATAGTGAAAAAGTTGTATTCTTATGTAGGTAATTTTTGTATAGGTTAGATTTATAAGTAATTTATAACTCATATCAAATAATTTGCAGTATAATATATAGTAAGTAAGGAGGGCTGAACATGGAAGAATTAAAAATTGCGAATGCACAGCCACGTGAAGCGGCTCGTCAAAAAGCAACACAAAACGCAGCAGAGATCCTTTTAGAAATTCGTAGTAAACGCGGTATTTCTCAAGCGCGTCTAGCAGAAATCTCTGGACGTAAACAAAGCTACATTTCACGTGTAGAATCAAGACAACAAAATATTTCTCTAGCAACATTACAAGAAATCGTTGACGCTGTTGGCGGAAACTTAGTTGTCAAAGTTGAATTGTAGTTCTGAATAATTAATAACAATCAATTTAGAAAAGTCGTATTCGTTTGTGACCCCTGAAGTTCCATAAACGAATGCGACTATTTTTTTATAGCAAAAAGGGGTGTGACCATAATATCGCCCCCCCTATTTAAATATGTTGAATTGTATATTATTAGCAAAAAATAATTATCTATATCCATAAAAGAGAACTGGCTAATCTGTCCAGTTCTCTCTTGATAATGCGCTTATGCTTCTGTAGGTGTAGTGTAAATTTCTTGAACTTTTCGGTTTACGTAACGGCCTGAAACAGCTGAGTGAAAGATATTTTGACGGTCATCATTGACAAAAGCTTCTGTAGCGATAAAAGCGTTTAAAGTTGCTTCTACTGATGCTGCATCTAGGTCAGGTTTCGGATTTTTGATCGTTACGGTACGTGTTTTGTTGTCAGCAGTTTTAAATTTTAATTCAAATACATTTGTTTCTTCAATCATAATATTCCTCCTTTTGGACAATAGGGACAGGTAACTTGTTCATTAAATGATTAATCAGTAATGATATAACGCTCAACTACAGCCGCACCAGTAAATGGATCTTCAACTAAGTTAGAAAGGGCAATAGCTAAATCATTTAATTTTCCAGTATCTGGATTTTCGATTAAACCGTTCAATGTGATACGATTTTCTTTTTCTGTGTCAACATTCAAGTATGTTAATTCTAATTTTGCAGATTCAAAGTTTTTCATAGATAAACCCTCCAATATTTGTTTTGTAAGCCCTCCGGATGACTTACACTAATAAGAACGATGGTTGAGAGAAAAGTGACAAGCTAATTGTAGAAACTGTGACCTAACCTTTTCCTATGCTAGAATATATAGAGAATATCGGGATTTTTAAGGAGGGATAATAGGATGACTGAAAAAAAACACGGCCCAATGAAATTATCTGATATAGGGGATAAAAGTACGCCATCAAAGCCCTTGACGAGTAAAAGGAATGAGCCAGTTCATGAGAAAGATAGATCAAAAAAAGTTGGACAGTCTGTACCAAGTGCGGATAGCTTGGCCTCCGATTTACTAGCTAAAGCTGAAGGGCTTAGAACTAAGAAAGCAGCGTCCCTTTTTCAAGAAGAAAAAAGCCAAGTAGAAACCAATGAAAAACAGGTGCTGACTGGAGAAATTACGGCTATTGAAGTACAGAAGAATAAGAAACGGTTTAATATTTATATCAAGGGTCAGTTTGCCTTCGGGGTCAGTGAAAATACTTTGGTGAAATTTGCCTTGCATAAGGGGCAAGTTTTAGACCAAGCTTTTATCACAGATATCCAGCAAGTGGATAAAGAAGATTATGCTTATCAGCTAGCGGTTCGGTTTTTGAGTTATCAACTTCGATCCGAAAAAGAGGTAAAAGATAAGTTAACGGAAGCAGAAATTGAACCGGATGTAATGGCAAAAGTGATTAAAAAATTAAAAGCTGTGAAACTAATTGATGATACAATGTTTGGGCAAGCCTATACAAGAACGGCGATGAATATTAATAAAAAAGGTCCTAATGTCATAGCGAGAGAATTGAAAAATAAGGGACTAAGAGAAGAAGAGATTGATAAGTCTTTAAAAGAATATGACCGAGCTACAGAAGTGGAAAATGCTTATACTATTGCAGAAAAGTATTTTAAAAAACAACTAAGGAAGGGATCTCATCGCAACGCTAGCCAGAAGACGAATCAATACTTAGTACAAAAGGGTTTTGATAGTGATCTGATTCAGGAATTAATGCAGCGATTGGCAGAACATTATCAAGATGAAAACCAAGAACTCGCGGTTTTACATAAAGATTTGGACAAGTATATGCGACGATATAAAAAACTATCGGGCAAGGAATTGATCTTTAAGGTTAAAGGAATGCTCTATAATAAAGGTTATCCTTTGGACTTGATCAACCAAGCTCTTTGGGAATATGAGGAAGATATTTAAGACAAATATAAAGTAGAAGAGGAAGGGAATCAGTGACTGAAGTAAATCAAGACATCGATTTATCTTTATATATAAATCAATCCGCCATTCAGGACTTGGGCCCAGTAATAGAAGGTGTTCAAGTGTGGGGACCGGTAACTAATCAAGCTTTTAGGAAAACTTTCTTAGAGTGGTACGATAAGGAAAGTCGTCGGTTGCCTTGGCGTGAATCTAAAGATCCATACCGGATTTGGGTATCGGAAATCATGCTACAACAAACCCGAGTGGAAACTGTAATTGACTATTATGCCCGTTTTCTATCTGCTTTCCCGACTATAAAAGATTTGGCAGAAGCTAAAGAAGACCAATTGTTAAAAGTGTGGGAAGGCTTGGGTTACTACTCTAGAGTTCGTAATATGCAGGTGGCTGCGCAACAAATTATGAATGATTATGATGGTATTTTTCCAGACAATTTAGCGGATATCAAAAAGTTGAAAGGGATAGGTCCTTATACAGCAGGTGCTATTGGTTCGATTGCTTTCAACATCCCAGTACCAGCTATTGACGGAAATGCCATGCGTGTAATTGCTCGTTTGTTTATGATTAATGCAGATATACAAAAACCTGCCAACCGAAAAATATTTGAAGCTGTGGGACAATATTTAGTCGATCCAGACCGACCAGGAGATTTTAATCAAGCAATTATGGACTTAGGTTCTTCATTTGAAACACCTAAGAAAGCTATGCCAGAGCTATCTCCACTGCGAGATTATACTTTAGCAACACTAACAGGTACCACCGATACTTACCCAATCAAAAGTAAAAAAGCCAAAGCGAAACCTGTTTATTATCAAGCCCTGATATTACAAAACGCTAAAGGGCAAGTATTAATTGAGAAAAGGACGCAACACAAATTGCTGAATAACCTTTGGACCGTACCCTTAATTGAATTAGGAACAAAAGCTAATCAGGATCTGCCCATAACTGAAAAATCAGATTTTTTACTCGCTGAAAGTAAGCAAAATTACGGTATTTCACCAATTTTTATGCGTAAGGAAATTGACCAAGTTAAACATGTCTTCACGCATCTGATCTGGCATATTCAATTAGCTTACGGACAATTAACAGGTGAAGACGAACAACGGATAAATATGCTCATCGCTTCTGGTGAAGAAGATTATGCCTGGGTCGCACCACATCAATTTGAAGATTATGCCTTCCCAACTGTCCAAATGAAAGTTTGGCAAGCATATGAAAATTATCAAGAAATGCAGAAAAATAAATAAACAAAAGGCTACGACTGTATGAGTCGTAGCCTTTTGTGTAAATTGTCGTGAATATTCAGGATGGTTTAAGTCTTCTGCTGTGACGGTCTAAGTCCACCACCAATCGCTCAAATACACACCTCTAGCATATCACCACAGTCTTTATCTACATATTGACTATTACTATGATTTACTTCTTGCGTTTGTGACTTAGTTGACAATAGCGTTCGTACCAAATATCTACATACTCTTTAGAAAAAGGCCCTTTTTCTTCATTAATCCAACGTACAAGCTCTTGAACGTTATCTTTTAAAATAGCATCTATATCAGACGAATAGCCCATTAATTGGCGATGGTCTTTATACTCATCTACGTCTAATAATTTCCGCTTACCATCTGGAAAAATCTTGATATCTAAATCATAATCGATGTATTTCAAGGCTTCATCATCCAATACGTAAGGGGACGCTAAATTACAATAATAAGATACACCGTTCGGACGAATCATTGTAATAATATTGAACCAATAGTGTTTATGAAAATATAGTAAGGCGGGTTCTCTAGTCACCCATCGTCTACCGTCAAAATCAACAACCAAAGTATGATCATTGCAGGCAATGATACTTTGGTCGCTTGTTTTTAAAACCATAGAATCTCGCCAAGTGCGATGTAAAGAACCATCGTGCTTGTAGCTTTTGACTGTGATGAATTCACCTTCTTTAGGGTTTCTCATCACTAAACCTACTTTCTACACCTAGCTAGGTTGTAACATAAAATATTATAGCATAATGAAAAATGAAAAAGTAGGCTAATTGCCTACTTGAATATTCTTTAAAAAACCTAAAAGATTTCATTCAGTTTAGCTTCATTTTGTTATATGATAGAATAATAATGGGAAAAGTTTGTATAAAGGAGCTCAAGTATGAATAGAAAATCAAATAGAAACCAGATGATTTTGACAGCAGTCTTTATTGTCATTTCATTGGTATTAGTGGGAGGTAGCTATTTTGTTTATCGATCACGTCAGCAAAATATGTTAGCAGATCAAGCAAGTACATTTTCATCAATGTCTGTAGACATGAATCAAACAGCATCAAGTACACAAGCAGAATACGATCCAGAAGAAATGGTGAAAGCTTTTGCAGATAATCGTGGTGAAACAACGGCATTACATTATTTATATTATCTGCAAAGTGTTGAACAAGTACCAACTATCTCTATCGCTCGTACACAAGCAGATCAAGAGGATTGGACAACGACTATATCAGATCGTTTGAAGAAAATTGAATTTGAAGAAACAGCGGTTTATTCAATTGACTGGGCAGATATGACAAGTGCAGATGCCGTAGAGCAATACTCAGGCAGCTTAACTGAAGCAAATCCACAATTAGTGATTATTCCAACTTTTGTAGAGGAAGATTATGAAGCTGGTATCTCTGAAGAAGAGCATTCAGATAATATTGAAGAATTATTTAACACTATTCGTATGGATCTACCTTCAGCGCTAATCATATTTGCACAATATCCAGCATCTAGTCAAGAAATGACTGAGGATGAAGATTATGTGGCATACAATGATCATACCTTATCTGCAATGCAAGATGCAGGCTACAATGTTTATGATATCAACACAGCCTATAGTGAAGCACGAGATAAATCAGAGAAACTAAACCTTGAAAATAGTTTTACAGATGAAGGGTTCTCTCAAGATGCTAGTTTATTAATGGCCAACACATTGATGACACAAATTGAGGATATACAAATCAATGCGACTGATGGATATGATGGCAAAAATGAAGATGTAAAAGCAATGCAAGCAGAACTTGATGCGCAAGCAGAATCAGAATCTATTGCAGCAGAAGAAGCGGCAGCAGCTGAAGCAGAGGCTGAATCTATTGCGGCAGAAGAGCAAGCTTCAATAGACGCTGAAAATGCATCCATTGCAGAATCAGAGTCTATCGCAGCAGAAGAAGCGGCGGCAGCCGAAGCAGCATCAATTTCAGCATCTATCGCATCAGAAGAAGCAGCTAACGATTACAACTATTCTGCATCAGAATCTGAGTATAGATGGTCTGCGCCAGTAGAAGAACCATCTTCAAATGAAGCAGTTGATTCGCCATCAGAAAGCGTTATAGATGATGGATCATCAGAGGAAGCAACATTATCTGAATAATTTTTACATATCAGTTTAAGAAAACATCTTAAAAGGAGTCGATATTCATAAGTTGTCCAAGCCATGGTTGTCTGGTAGTGGGCAATAGGGAAATCACCTTTTAAGGTGTTTTTTGTAGTCTTTTAGACTAAAAATCGATAAAATAAATGTGATAAACTGAATATAAATGAATCGTTTTTCGATTTGAAGAAAAGAGGCAATCATGGTAGAAAATATTCTAACTATCCAAGAGATTTTTGATTTAAGTGAAACAACTGATCCAGAATTAATTAGTCTACGAATGCGCGAAACCATGAAATCTGAGGATTTTGATAAGGCCTATTATTATAGTGGCTTTCTTGGTTGTGCATATTCCAAAGCGAGCACACTGCTACGTCTTTGGACACCGATAGCCATTGGTGTTGAATTGCTCTTATATGTATCGGATACATCGGATGAATATGAGGCAATCCAGATGACGAAAGAGCCAGATACGGGTACCTATTCAATTCTTTTGGAAGGGGATTATAAGAATACACCGTACATGTATCGAATTAGCTTCCCTAATTCAACTGTTGAAATTACACAAGATCCATATTCAAAAGCTGTAACCGTTAATGGTGCTCGGTCTGTAATTGTAGATTTGCAAGAGGGTTATCCTGAAAATTGGGAAAATGACAAGCGTCCACCCTTTGTTCATGCAAGTGATGCTATTATTTATGAAGCTAGTGTTCGTGACTTAACCGCTAATATCAATTCAGGTGTAGTGAAAGAAAAACGCGGGAAATTTGCTGGTCTTAGTCAAACTGGTACGAAAACAGCCAATAACTTTCCAACGGGTTTAGATTATATTGCTGACCTAGGAATTACCCATTTACAATTAATGCCAATGGCAGATTTTGTGACTGTAGATGAATTATCTGACCGCCCTGATAATTATAACTGGGGTTATGATCCTATGCACTATAATGTGCCGGAGGGTTCGTATTCTATGTCGCCTCGTGATCCTATTGCTAGGTTAAAAGAAATGCGCGAGATGATACAGACCCTACATAAAAAAGGGATTCGTGTCGTAATGGACGTTGTCTATAATCATGTCTATGAACATGAACGTCATCCCTTAGGTTTAACTGTGCCATACTATTATTTCCGTTATAACAAGAATGGTGACTTGTCGAATGGCTCAGGCGTTGGGAATGAGACAGACTCAACGCGGTTAATGTTTCGTCGGTATATGATTGAATCAATTGTATATTGGGCTGAGGAATTTCATATTGATGGTTTCCGATTTGATTTAATGGGCTTACATGATATCGAAACATTAAATCTTATTCGCGAAGCTTTGGATAAAGTTGATCCATCTATCTTGATGTATGGAGAAGGGTGGGACTTGGAAACCCTTTTATCTTCAGATAAAAAAGCTATCCTTCGAAATGCTTATAAAACATCACGCATTTCATACTTTAACGACCAATTGCGAGATCAAATGCGTGGATCTGATTATGGAGATGCCACTGATTCAGGTTTTATTAGTGGGAAATTTATGACTGAACAAGCTGTTCTTGCTTCTTACTTAGGTGGCGGAAATTTGTCGAAACGTGATGCAAATGTAACTCAACCCCAACAACTGATTCAATATATTGAGGTACATGATAACTATACTTTACGGGATAAAATTGCTTTATCCCACGGAGAAGAACCGGTAAGCCTACGAAAAAGAAGGCAGCTTTTAGGTAACAGTATCATTGCTTTATCGGCTGGAATTCCATTCTTTCATAGTGGACAAGAGTTCTTTCGAACTAAGCATGGTGTAAGAGATTCCTATAATGCAGGTGATAAGATTAATAATATAGACTGGGATTTAATGGCTGCTAATTTTGAGGCTGTGACCTATTTCAAGGGGTTACTTGCATTACGGAAGAAATACCCATTCTTCACAGAGAGGAATCAAGATCTATTCTTTAAAAATGCAACCATCATCAAATCGGACTACCAAATTATTGGTGTGCATTACCATGGTCTAGGGCATGAGTTGGTGATCATATTTAATGGGCAATTGAATGATGTCTCTGTATGGATACCAGAAGGGAGCTGGCGCCCAATAGCTCGGGATAATCAAATGGTGGATGAGGACTTTGTCGAATTAGAGAAAGGTAATGCAAATGTTACAGTGCCAATACTATCGACATTAATTTTAGAACGAGTAGCGTAGACCATCATACTATGTCTAATTGTAGTGTTCATTATGATTGAAAATCATTCAAATGATTAAACAAATCAAGAAAGGAGGTCAAGACGTTTTGTCTTGACCTCCTTTCTTGGTAAATATAGACATTGTAAATATTGACATGTATATGTTTTTAACTTTCAATACCTTCTAGTGAATCTGCTTGATAGTCATCTTCGTCATGGTGAATTCTATATGAACGAATTAGGGTATTTAATTTAATCAAAGATTCCTCGTAAGATACTAATTGACCTGTGATTAACATTAAGGCATTTGAACGTTCGAATTCTTCTGGGGTAGCTGTTTGTTTGATGGCAGCATACTCAAAAATAGAATCCATTAAATCTTGACGATAAACTTGAGTGGGTTGGAAGAAATTTACTTCTAAAGGTGAAATCCGACCATCAAATTTCAAGAATATTTGCTCATGGGCAGAACATAAAGTTTCAATTCGTTCACGGATTTGTATCCGTAACTCATCTGGTAACTGGAACATCACATTTGTATGGATATGTAGAACAGATAACAGAGCTAAAGCTTCTTCTAATGAGATGATTAAAGCCCGAAAAACAACTAGTTTTCTTTTTAACATAGGTAGTTTTTGTTTAGACCAAACATTTTCATCTTTTAATAATGCAAATAGTTTGTGAGCTTGTTTTATCCGGTTTTCAGCCCAGGATATATCTGAAGTAAGGGTAGAGTACTCACCGTTTTTCCTGAGTATCGCCCTTAAGCGTACTAAGATTTCACTAGAAGTTTTATTTACTTCTTCATATAAAATAGCATCATATTTTGGAGGTAGAACAAAAACATTCACCAGTAAAGAAACAGTAACACCGAGTAAGGATTCAACTACACGCGCGATTGCAGAGGTGATGATCATATCTTGGTCACGCAACATAATAACTACAAGCGTGATTGTCGCTAAAATAATGACGTTTGCCATGTTTAAGGTACGTAAAATACCGATAAACAACGTTACAGTCACGCCAATAATAATGGGGGAGTTTCCGAAGAAGTAGACCATGATTACAGCAACGATTCCTCCCAATATGGCTGCTATAACTCGATTGAAGAAGGTATCGATAGACCCTCTAACCGTTTGTTGCAAACCGATGATGGCAGTAAAGGCTGGGATGACAGGTTCAACAAAGGGTAACCAATTAGCGAGTAAGATGCTGAGTGTTACGCCAAGGCCTGTCTTAAACATCCTTGCACCAAGTTTCATTTTTAATTCAATCCTTTTTAATGTTCTTCATCATATATAGTAACTCTTCAATTTTCATATTACTAGTTAATAGCCGTTAAAACTAGCAATAAAGGTAAATTTTTATCAATTTATATAAATTATAAACTTTCCGATTTTTCAATACCGGCAATCATCGTTTCAATAATTGTTGAGCGTAGATTCATCGATTCAGCGGTACGCACTTCTTCAATAGTTGTTCCGCCAGGAGTACATACAGCGTCTTTTAAAGCACCTGGATGTAAATCAGATTCAATTGCTAACTGAGCAGCACCTTTGACTGCTTGTTTTGCAAAGGCCAAGGCTTGGGATCTAGTTAGTCCTTTTGCCACACCAGCATCCGCCATTGCTTCAATAATCATAAAGATAATCGCTGGACTAGATCCTGCAATACCCGTGAAGGCATCTAGTTGATTTTCGGTTAATTGCTCAGCAGATCCGAAAGTATTTAGGATTTGCATAATCAAGCTTTGGTCATTCGTAGACAGGTTTTGGTTAAAGACCACACCGGAGATCCCTTCTCCAACTTGTGCAGGAATATTTGGCATCACTCGAGCAAATTTCACATGGTTACCTAATTGTTCAGCTGCGTTCGTTAAGCTATAGCCGGTAGCAACTGAAATCACTATCGTTTCATTTGTGATTACAGGCTTCACCTCATTTACCACATCTTTCATCAAATAAGGTTTTACTGCAAGGATAATGACATCTGCTCCCTTAGCTGTTTCTTGGTTATCTGTTAAAATAGGGATGCCATATTTAGCTGAGTCAGATTCAGCTTTTTCTGGGTTAGCACGTGAGCCAATAATGAGTTGGTTATCAATGTTGTCTGCTTTCACTAAGCCGTTTAAGATAGCTGTACCCATATTTCCTAAACCGATAATAGCAATTTTTTTATTGATTTGTTTCATAAATGCGCCTTCCTTCTTTAAATGAATCACAAGTTCATTAAAACAACTTCATTTTAGCATAAATTCCGTAGTTTCACGACTAACGAAAAGTACCTATGATTCAATTCAACTTTCGTTATAATAAAGTTACCAAAAAAAGGAGCGAATCACTTTAATGTTTCCGATACACTATATAAAAGATATATTTAGTCCAGCTAATATTTTCTACCATCGCTATTTAATGACTTGGTGGAAATCAGTACTTGTGATGATTTTATGGTCGATTATGATGACTTGGCCATTTGTAAGTCATTTTCAACCTGTTGAAGATAGTGCTGTTAATAATGCCTTTGAAGAATTACATACGATCATACCGGATGAAACTGCTAGTGTGCTATCGAATTTTACTTATGAGAATGGTACGTTTGAGTCAGACCAGACCGATATAGTGATAGATGGTGACCAAATGCAGTTAGTTATTTTACCAAGTGCTGATAACTTGGATGGCTACTTGAAAGGTAATGATAAACTATTACTAATACTTCCAGATCAATTCGTCTATCAAACGGATAAAGAAACCCGCTACACAGCTAATCTACCATTAAATTTTGCGGATTACTTAGAGGATAATGACGCTTTAATAGAAAGTTTACGCGTAAGCTATCAAACTGAAGTAAATACACAAAGTCGCCAGATTCTGGTGATGACGCGTCAGCTGACAATTTTTATACTTGGACTAGGTGGTTTGCTATTAATTACCTCTCGATTAAATATCTTACAAAAAAATCAGTTTCATGATTTGTTCTCTTTCCAATATTGTTTAGGAATGGTAGCAACAGCTATGGGGTTGCCAGCTATACTCTCCATTGCTATTGGATTCTTTATGCCAACGGTAGTTATTATGATTCCTATATTATGGATTGGTACCATTACGATGTTATATCTATCTTACCGACAAACGAAATTCATTCGAACAGATGCAATCTAAATGAATGGATAACAATATTCAATTAACAGAGCGCTTTTATTTTAAAAACTTATTAAAGAAAGTATAATGTTAGTTAGTTATAAACAAACGTTTTCTTTGAGCGATTCGGAGGAATTTATATGAAAAAAATCTCACTAGGTAAAAGCGGTATATCAGTACCCAATCTAGCGGTAGGGTGTATGCGTATTGAAGGGAAATCTGTTGCTGAGGTCCAAGAAATTATTCAACGATCTTATGATGCGGGATTAACTTTCTTTGATCATGCAGATATCTACCTTCAAGAAAGAGGCGGAGCAGAGAAATTATTTGGAGAAGCTTTCGCGGGTCTCGATATACCGAGAGAAAATATTATCTTACAGTCAAAAGTAGGTATCTATCTACCAGACACTTATCATAATAATGAGCGCAATTTCTTTGATCTATCTAAAGAACATATATTGCAGTCCGTAGATGAATCATTAGAGAGATTACAAACAGACTATTTAGATATTCTGTTACTACATCGCAATGATGCCTTATGGGAACCAAAGGAAATAGCTGAAGTTTTTGATATTTTAGAAACTAGTGGAAAAGTTCGAAACTTTGGCGTGAGTAATCATACACCAATTCAGATTGAATTATTGAAGAAATATGTTAAGCAAGATTTAGTAGCAAACCAAATTCAGCTTTCACCAGCTCACACGCTTGCGCTTGATTATGGATTCAGTGTAAATACTAAAACTGAAGAAGGGTTAAATCGAGGAGGGGAATTAATCGATTATGCCCGATTGCATGATATGGCTATTCAAGCATGGTCACCAATTCAAGGTGAAAATGGTGTATTTTTCAATGATTCAAATTATAAAACCTTGAATGATAAATTAACTGAAATCGGTAGCCGTTATGGATTGGATAATGAAGCTGCTGCTATCGCATGGTTGCTAAGGATTCCTGATAATACGCAAGTAGTTTTAGGTACAACCAATATTGATCGTATGTTAAATTATGCTAAAGCAAGTGACGTTCAATTTACACGTCAAGAATGGTATGAAATATATCAAAGCGCTGGAAACCGATTGCCTTAATTAACTATTAAAACTGAGAGAACGCAGATCTATCAACGGGTTTGCGTTCTTTTTATAATTGAATAAACAATTTTTTGTATTTTATTGATTTTATACTTGTATAGAATTAAATTACTTGCTATAATACTCTTTACGGAAATAGTTCTTACAGGAATATTTCAACAAAATATTTTTGAACAATACTAGTTGACAGAGTGATCTGCAACATGGTATTGTTAGGTAGTTGTCAAGAAGCTATGTCAGTTCTCGAGACAAGTAAAAATATTTAAAAAAACTATTGACAAGATATCAGAATTTAAGGTATGATGTCCAAGTCGCTTCAAAAAAACAACAAAACGTTAAAAAAACTTTTTAAAGTTTCGCTTGACAGTTGTTGAATGAAGATGATATATTATAAAAGTTGCTAAATGAAGCAACGAGATAGACCTTTGAAAACTGAACAAAGAAGA
>NZ_KV786945.1:0-81069 GCF_001806975.1 Aerococcus sp. HMSC10H05 | reverse complement strand
GCCCCCTGTGAGACTAGGACGTTGCCATGCAAGATAAAAACCAGTAGCCAAAGCTACTGGTTTTTTGTTGTTATCTTTCTATCAGTATAAATTTAAACCTCTATTATATACATGGCGTGATCGATCTCATGATAGAGGTCATTGTTACGCCATTCACGTTCATAGGCTAAACTATTGCTAATGAAGTGTTGATTGCCATGGTGGATTTGATGTCTGATATGGACATGTCCCATGATAGACGTTTTAATTGGATAGTTTTGATAGAAGGGTAAGTAGTCATCAGTTGCGATATAGGCATTAAAAAAATCAAAGACTCGGTGCGGCATGGGAATTGTAAATTCAGGAATTGTAATGACATGAGTAAGTAGAATAATATTTTTGGGAGTATGTTTTTTCATAACTTGATCTAATGTTTCCATGGTTTCTTGCGCAAAGGTTTTAGAAACTTCCTTATCCGTCGTTTGCCAGTCTAATCTGACTTTGTCTTGCCAAGTAACGAGCTTATAACGACCACGTTCTAATTGATCTTCTGTAAATGCTGGATCATGATAAGCATGGTTGTACCATCCAATATGACCAACAATCGCAGTATCTTTTTTGACCATTAGAGACTTGTTTAATAAGCTTTGTGGATGACTTTTAAAAGTATCATGAATGGATAGTGTATGTTTTCTTTCTTGTTTAGGTTCCCAATAATCATGATTACCGGGTACAAAGTAGATTTTACAACCAGAGAGGGCTTGCAATTTTTCTACAAAGCGAATGGTCTTCTCATAATGGTTAGAGATATCGCCACCTATATATACTTCATCGATTTCTTTATCATTGATGTAGGCAGAAAGTGTGTTTAGAAAATCTGTTTCTTTGTGGTTCTTCCCCCGGTCAATATGTATATCAGAAATAAATCCTAGTTTCATTTGTTTCATCCTTATTTTGGCATTATCCCTATTTTACCATATGGATTGAAAAGGCATATTAATTGAATTTCTATGCTTTAAAGCATACCATAAATCTAAGGAATAAAAATTAGGAGGTATTTGATATGGTAGATGATATTCAACCGTTCACACAAGATGAATTTGAGGAAAAAGTGAAGGATTTTAATGAGATAACTGCAAATGTTGCACAAGAGATGTTAGAGGATGATGAAGCGAAATTGCTTTTTATTGGTCGTTCTACTTGTCCATTCTGTCGTAAATATTTGCCAAAATTGATTCAAGCTTTAGGTAATGATGTGAATAATACATATTACTTAAACTCTGAACAAACAGTAACAGATGATGCATTATCTGACTTTCGTTTTGAAGTTGGTGCTAAGACAGTGCTTTCTTTAGTATATATTGGTGGCGATGGTAAATTTAAAAATTTAAATGCGGATTCTTCAGATTCTGTGGATAAAATTGCGCAAGCTATTTATGGATAAATGATAGTTGCTAGATAGGTCGCATAACTTAATTCATAAATAGAATCTTATTAAACCCTTAAGAAAGATTAAAAGCCCATGAAATCGTTTGAATGTATCTATATTTTTCTTTAGACTGATAAGTATAGAAAGGTGTGATAGTAATGAAAACGCCAAAAGTAGTGATGGGATTACTCACCGCAGCTGTACTTACAGCTGGATATACCATTACCCAAGTTCAAGCACAGGAGCATGCACAAAATTTATATACAAATAATGTAGAAGTAGCACAAGTTAATACTAATACATCTAGTAGTGTATTAACAGATCAACTAGATAGTGATACAAGTACTGAAGAAATAGATAATAGTGAGCAAACTTCAGGACAAGTTTCTCATGAAGTGACACCCGTAGACAGTACAGCTGTACAAGCAGAGAAAGACGCAACTGATGAAAATACTCTAGCGGAAGAAGAAGTTGAAACGCCAGCAAGTGAATCAGTAGTTGCTGAAGAGGTAACTACGAATGATGTTGAATCAGACAGTCAAACGACACTTGATGATGCAGATACTACTAGTGAAGCATTGACAAGCTTACCTGACCAAACTGAAAACCGACAAATTATTATTGATCGTGTTGGTTTGGCTAGTGATGCATTAGATGGTTATAGTGATGAACAAATTGCGCAATCACGAGTTGAAGCAGAAAAACTAGGTTCTGACCCAGGGTACTCTTACTCATGGTTATTACAGCAAACACCAGCTAATGCGACAACTCAATCAATGTAAATTTTAAAGCAGAGAACCCTTTCTATTGAATCAATTTGATTCCAGAAAGGGTTCTTTTTTATTTTGCTAAGAAAGCTTCCATGCGTTTGATGAAGTCTTTTAATACTGTAATGCGAGCATAGCGTTTATCGACACCAGAAATAACTTTCCAAGGTGCTTCTTTTGTAGAGGTAGCTGCTAACATCTCATTCATTGCAGTATTGTAGAGGCCAAATTTGTCTCGATTTCGCCAATCTTCATCTGTGATCTTATATTGTTTATCTGGATCTTTTTCCCGGCCCATAAACCGATCGTATTGCGTATCTTTATCAATGACAATGAGGTACTTTAATAAAAGATAATCTTGGTTAGTAATATTATGTTCCATTTGATTTATTTCCGCATAAGCTTCTTGCCAACGGTATACAGGTGTCAATCCTTCAATACGTTCAACGAGTACTCGACCATACCAAGATCTGTCAAAAATAGTCATGCGTCCTAAACTAGGGAAGTCGCGGTAAAAACGCCATAGGTAATGATGCCGTATTTCCTCATCATTTGGTGCAGCGACTGTTGCAACATCATAACCGCGTGGGTCCATCAGCCGAGTTAAGCGTTGGTAATTCCCACCTTTTCCAGCTGCATCAGAACCTTCATAGACTACAATAACCCCCTTATTTTCCTGATAAGCTCTAAATAGTAAATTTGCGGCCTGTTTTTGTAAATCTTCTTTGATATCGTCATAGTCTTCCTGTGAAATGAAAGGAGAATGATCTATTTGCCCAACAATATTTGGACTATGATCAATAAAGTGTAGTTCCTTTTGTGGTCTAGTTAAATCTTTAGCTAGCCAATCTGTAAGACTATCAATACAAGTTTTGAGTGCCAGGCGTGATTGGTCTTTTTGGTCGTCTATATGTAAAATATGCCAAGGGGTTTCTTTAAAGTTTGTTTTAGCGAGTATATCGATAAAGTGTTTTCGGTAAGCCTTATAATTTTTAAGTTGGTCCTCATCTTCCTCAGTTACAAGTACTTTTCGATAAGGTTCTTTTTTTAAGGCTTTAATGCGCTCAGACATTTCATCCTTACTATGATGAATAAAGAACTTTACCACTAAAGTGTCATCTTGAGTCAAGGATTTCTCCACAAATGAAATATCATTTAAGAGATGGTTGAGCCTTTTTTCTTTCATATTCAATTGGTGAAAGAGATCGTAGTAGAAAGAGCGGTCGAAGAAAACAATTTGACCGCGTTTGGGTGCTCGCATAAAGAAACGACGTAAATATGGGCGTTGTGCATCTTTCAAAGTACTCTCCTCGAAGACAGCTACTTCGTAATGTTTGGGGTCCAGCTCACGGGTTAAATCTTTGAGTAAGAATCCTTTGCCAGATGCTTCCCAACCATCCACGATGACGAGCATACTTTTTTGTGTTTCCTGTAGTTGTCGATGTAATTTAGCAAATTGATCTCCTAGTTCTGAACGCTTCATATCGTGCAAATCAGTTGGAATACTTGTTCTATCAACATTTTTATTTGGTAACATCCGCTTCACTTCTTTCTATTGGCAAAATAGCAATCCTTAGTGAACTTTATTTTCTTATATATATTATAAGGCATAAATGCAATAATGCATAAGGATTGTGCTATTTTCGGTAGAATCGTACAAATTTTTAAAAGATTCCTAGAGTTTTATGATAAAATAATTAGGAACAAAAGTGAGAGAGAAGGAAAACTGAATGAAAGATTTTAAAAAAGCGGTCGATCAGTTCCATGAAACGGCCTATAAAGATAAGCAAGTGATCTATGAGTCATTAGCGCGTACCCATTCGCCACACACTTTGGTGATAACCTGTGGTGACTCCCGTATCAATGTTGAAAGCTTGTTGCAAGCCGATCCTGGAGAGGTTTTCCAAATTCGAAATATCGCAAATATCGTACCAGAATATAATGATCCAAATCCAATATTATCCCTACAGGCAGGTTTAGATTTTACTGTGACTGCCTTAAAAGTAGAAAATATTATTATACTTGGTCATATCAACTGCGGGGGCTGTAATACTTGCCTTAACCCACCAGCTAATTTTGACGAGATGCCCTATTTGAAGAAATGGCTTAGCCAATTAAACCCTGTCAAAGAGGCCATTGCAGATCAATTAGAAATGCTAGATGATCCAGTTGCAAAAAGTGATTTAATGGAAAAAGCAAATATTATCACGCAATACAATCATTTAATGGATTATCCTATTATTGCTGAACGAGTTGCAGCAGGCACCTTGAAAGTATCAGGATGGCACTTTCATACAGATGAAGGCTATGTTGAAGTTTATCAACCTGAAACCAAGACATTTACTAGACTTTAAGTTAAAATAAATATAATTGAAGCGTCCTTAGTTCGAAGGGACGTTTTTCTTTTCGATTTTTAGAAGGATTTTAAGGAGGGGGTTAGATGATGAATCCGCAAAAAGATCAGTTGGAGACTATCCAACGACTGATCAAAAACCCTAAGACGATGATAGGAATAATCATAGCTGCACTTACAGTTTATGCTTCACAAGAAACTTGGACAAATAATAATCAAGGCAATAGCCAGAATAACCAAACGCAAGTTGAAACAAGTGAATCAATCCAAGAAACAACCCAACAAACAAATACGGCTACAGATCAAATTCAAGTATCAGAGGATGGGGCATACACAAGCCCAGAAGAAGTTGCTGCATATATTGATGAATTTGATAAGTTACCAGAAAATTTTATCAGCAAATCAGAAGCTGAAGACCTTGGTTGGGTATCTAGCGAAGGGAACTTATGGGAAGTTGCAGAAGGTATGTCGATAGGCGGCGACTACTTTGGTAATTATGAAGGACTACTGCCAGAAGAAGATGAATACCGAGAAGCAGATGTCAACTATGACGGTGGCTTTAGAGGAGCTGAGCGGATCATTTTTTCCGATGACGGCGATATCTACTATACAGATGATCACTATGAATCCTTCGAACAGCTCTATTAATGACAAGGAGTGACCAGTATGCAAACACTTATTATTGATGGCCGAGACCTTTATGGGAAAAAGGAATTGCACGACTACATCGCAAAAGCATTAGACTTTCCTAGTTATTATGGTGCTAATCTAGATGCCTTAAATGATATGCTCACTTCACGAAAAGAAATCACCAATATCTATCTTCTAAACTTAGATATATTAGCAGATCATATTGGAAGTGATTATACAAAAAAATTCGTCAAATTATTAATGGATATAGAAGAAAAGAATGCATTCTTGACCATTCTTAGGTAAGATGAAGACAAAGCAAGTCTTAACGAAGAGAACAAATGATTAAAGGAGGGAAGAAATGGGTGTAATGTTAACATTAGCCTATGAGGTGGCAATTAAAGATCAGCAGATAGCACTTGAGATTATCAATCAAGCGCACAAGATGATTAAAAGTAAATTCCAACCAGTCTTAATGTCTGACAATGTACAATTAGACCATGCGATTCACAAACAATCTATATTGTTTGCTGATGGCATGTCCGCATATTTATACTACCGATTATTACAACAGGCAATTTACCCCATTCATATTAATGGCGGGCTAGGTCTATCTGAAGATATTGCTCAGTCCTTGACCTATTCTGAACAAGTATTAGAAGAAGCACAAAAATTAGGCGAGGGTTATATTTTATATAATGCCAATTTCTTTGAAGATAGTTTGTTAAATATGCAATTAATTAATTGGCAAAATATTGTCCGAAATCAAACACCAGTTGCCCGGGTATTAGCATTCCTTTATGAAATTCAAGCCCCTGTTTATGTAGATGGTAGCATGCTCACCCAAGATTTTCTAAGTGAAGACTTGATTAGCTTAGATCAGACCAAGCAAGTCTTATATGCGGATGATGAAAAATTATTATCGATGTCAGATATTAATTTTTCAGCTCGGAAAACCAGTAAATGGCTAGAGATTTTTGACCAAGTAGATAAAAAGAAATACTTTATCACTGGTCTGTTTAAAAAAGGCTATGCTACAGCAATTGCCAATATGACCTATATGACGCGACAAAATATTGATTATCATTTTCGTAGTGGACGATTTAGCTATGAGCGTGATATGCTGGCCACAATAGTCTTACAGATGGATCGTGAAATTGCAGCGTTAGGCTAAGATTAAACAACCAATAGATATTTATAAAAGGCTCTAAAATGTCCATACATATTGGCATTTTAAAGCCTTTTTATTAACTTATCAATTGTAAAAAATAGGTAAATGAGTTATTTACAAAAACAACACGTTACAGATGCCTTTTCTACTTGAGCAAATTAGAAAGGCTCTGTTAAGATGAAATTGAATTGTGATGGTTACTGTATAATTACCTTTTACTAGGAAGATTGATGGATGTAAGCTATTTGAATGGGATTGAAAGGATAATGGTGAAGATTTCATGGAATCATGGGATAAACAAACAAGTCAAAGCGCTAGACATATTGATCTCAAAGAGAAGATTTACTTGAGTTGTGTCAGTATTGATGCGCCTTTTATTAATGCATTTTCACTGGCACATATATTTATATTTATTAGCCTTCTTCGTTATTTTGTTTGCTATGTTTATATTTAGAGACTTTATTTATACTTATCGAGTCGCCATTGGCCGCGTAATGTTTACTATTTCTCTTTTGCAACAGATTCTTTTATATTCTTGGTATTATTTCGAAACAAAATTTGACTTAAAGCAAGCCTTACCATTACATATTTGCCGAATATCCACGATTATGGGGATGTTTTACTTAGTAACAGAAAATCAAATGATCATGCAAGTCTTATTCTATTTTGGCTTGTTTGCCTACTTCTCCTTCTTCATGCCCAGTCGCATCAACAAAATCTATCATATTTCGGGATTAAGTTATTTCTTAAACCATGTCATAACGATTTTAATTCCCTATTTTTCTTATTTTACTACCGGCTGGTTACCATCCTTTCGAGGTTTAATCCTTTCACTAGTTGCCTTTGTTATTTACTGGTTAGTAGCATTAGTGGTTAACCGATCAACAGACGGGAATTATTTCTATATGAAATATCGACCGCTACCAATTTTATATAAAGTCAACTTTTCAACCTATGCAGTAGGAAACTTTGTCTTTACCTCGTTATTATTTTTACTTGGCTACGGTATCTTCAACTACTTTGCCTAGCTACTTTCAGAGAAAACATCTTCGCACACTGAGTTGGCACTAGTCCGACTCTAGGTGCTTTTTTTAAAAATTTACAGTCAGTTAAAAGTATGGCTGAAAGGGCATTTCTTGAAAATACGAAAATGGTTATCTAAAATAAGTTATAAAGGTTGGTGTTTAGAAAGGAGATTGCTATGGGCATTATTCAAACATTGGGACGGCAGAGACGACCTCGTATACAAGCAGATTCAAGGTATTATGAACAAGTGAAGTTAATGCAAAAGCGTTATACGAAGCGGACTTTTCCAAATGGTGAATTTATTGTCAAAAAACTGCCCACCTCTGATGTAGGGGGCCAATTGGATGAACGTTTACTGGGATCAATCAAAATTCATCGCGATCCAACACCAGTTATTTACTTTCTTAACGATATGATTAAGAAAAAGTACAATCTCTTTCTATTCTTGTATCGAAGGATAGTAGGAACGACACTTAATCGTGACATATCAGATGGACGGGTGAGGATTCGTGAATTTTACTTTCCAATTGAAGAACGGTTAATGCGCGCTCGGGTGTTTTATCCGGATGAAAGCCAAGGATCAGCAGAGAAAGCACCTGTCATACTCTATATACATGGGGGTGGCTTCATAGGGACCACCTTTGAGACGGTAAAGAACACTTGTAGAGGGATTGCGCATAAAACCGGTGCAGTTGTTGTGGCATTTCCGTATAGTCTAGCACCAGAAAAACCTTTTCCCCAGGCTTTAATAGATGGATTGGCTATGTTAGGGTGGATTCGGGATAACGCTGATTTACTAGGTGTAGACCAAGAAAAAATAGCTGTTATGGGAGATTCGTCGGGCGCTAATATTGCCACGGCTATGACTATTTTTGATATTGAGTCAGATAATCATTGGATTAAACAACAAATTCTTCTCTACCCTATCGTTAATATGGCGATGAAGTAAACAGCAGAATATAAGTGGTCACTAGATGAATATGATATCCACGATAATGATGAAATGATTACCTTTATCGTTAAGTCACTGGGTATTGGTGTGCATTATATTAATAAATTATATGCTAAAGATGTAGACCTTAAAGACCCACTAGTATCGCCATTATTTGCTTCGAATAAAACGATTCAACAAATGCCGCCAACGATTATTGTGACAGCAGAATATGATTTCTTACGCATTGAGTCAGAAGCCTATGCGAAGCGTTTAGTAACTAATGGTGTACCAATTTCCTTTTTCCGCTATCGCGGTTTAGACCATGGCTTTGTGGATAAAATAGGGATATTGCCGCAATCTGAAGATGCATTACGAGAAATTGGTATACGGTTTAGAAAAAACTTTGGCTTATCAACCATGGCTGATATTGAAGGAAAATGACCTTTTCTTTCAATGTTTGAATGATTTTCATGTATAATCATATATGTAGTATTTATTGCATACATCAGAAAAAATGTAAGTGATCAAATTGAAACGGATGAACAAAAGGAGTGTGTCAAATGTCTTATAAAATTCCACAAAAGGCTTCTGAGATTAATAAGGAAGCGAGTGCTATCCAGCAAGGGAACACTCTGGCCATTTTGGGTGCGACTTTAATTACTGGCGTTATTACTGGTTTTATTACTTGGGCAATTGAAATGATTACAGGAACGGGAGATTCATCTAGTACAACAACGATGTCAGGAACAATGGGAGCGGTTGCTGGTATTGCTTCATTATTAATCAGTGTATTTATCTCTTTACCGATACAATTAGGGGTTGATTGGTCGGTTTTACGATTAGTAGATGAAGATCGTTTCCATATTGGGAACATTTTTGAACCTTTCCAAAGACGTTATTTCCGTAATATTTGGAATCAAATCATCTACATCGCCGTTTTCACCTTATGGACGATTCTAATTGCTGTTGTGCTTGGGCTAGTTGGCGCAGTTATTTTTTATCTCATTGGTGCACCATTAACGCCACCAACTGATTTCACAGGAGGGGATGCATCTGGTTTAGCGGGGGTTTTTGTAGGACTCGTTACCCTATTTGCCTTACTGTATGTCATTTTTATCACGATTATTACGCTACGTTTAGCAATGAATAACTACCTACTATTTGATAATGACCGTATCGGTGGTAAAAAACCATTGAAAGTTTCTAAAGTGATGATGAAGGGAAATAAGTGGACCCTATTTTGGATTAGTTTCCAAAATGCCATTTATCCAATCTTATTAGCGATCGTGATGTTTGGTGCTTTAACGATTTTTGGTTTATTCCTTCAAAATGGGGGTATATTAATTGGTGTCTTAGCGGTTATCGCAACTATAGCCTTGATAGTATTCTCAATCAAATATTCTATCCGTCAAATGGTCGCAACTGCCTTATTGTATCGTTTAATTACGGATGATTATGGTGATGATTTAGACCGGGCGTTTCCAGAATTAGACCTTACACCTGATACACCAGTTAATAACTATCATACAGCACAACGTCCAGCTTTTACGGAAAATGCGACAGCTATTCATCCAGCGAATGATATAGCAACGGGTATAGCTGCTAATCAAGCAGTTAGCGAAGCTGAAACGGAGAAAAATTCAACGAACGTGCATCCAGTTGAAGCAGATAATCATGTTAGTGAAAGTGGCGGAGCTGCCGCTGTTTTCTCGCTAGCAGATGAAGAGAAAGCTGGTAAAGACGAAGAAACTACTAGTGAAACGCCGGCTGAAACAGACGTTGAATCTGATGAATATAAAGCAGAAAATCAAGTAGTAGATAACAATATGACTGGTTCTTCAGCCTTACGTGGGTCCTATCAAATAGGGCAAGAACCTAATGTACGTCAACCTCACGTGGCGACTTATACAGCTAGTGAGCGACCAATTTCAGCAGTACGTGACCACTTTACTGTGGAAGCTTCTGATTATAATCAAGCAAGACCAAAGGAAGAGAAACCACACTTTGATTTAAATGCTAGTCCAGCCTCTGAATCTAAAGCTGTTCGACATTCCTATGTTGTTGGGGGTCAAGAGGCAACAAATGACCGAGTTGATGATCAACCATTTGACAAGAAGCCATATAACATTATGGGTTACAATACGCCAGATCGAACTGATTTTGGTAAAGTTGAAGATGCCAAAGATATGATTATAGCCGTAGATAAAGCTGAGAGCGGCGAGGATGGCATGTTGAATCCGGACGACTTTGAAAAAGACGTAGACTATGATCCGGAAATTGATCCAGATAAAAAATAAATAATCAAATACTTGTCATCAATTAAACCGTCATCGTTCCTTTTGATAAGGAGGTGGTGGTTTTGGATATGTTAGATGTTTCCATGCAGCTGATTGGCAATGTTGGTTTTCCTATATTTGTGTCTATCTATTTAATGACACGAACCGAGAAAAAGCTTGATGACCTAATTGCAGCCGTAGAAAAACTAGCAAAATAAGAAAAGACGATTATCCATTCAAGTGAGAATGGGTAATCGTCTTTTTTAGTTTAATTATCAGGATGAATAGCTTGGTCTAAGTCTAGTGGACTTGTTTCTGCATTGTTTCCCTTATTTACTCATTCATTGTCATAAGGATTATTCTTTTGCCCCTCCCAAGCAGCTTTGTGGATTTCTATGGCTACTTTTTCTGGAATAGATAAGGATTGTATATCTGCGATTGTTGCTTCTCGGATGGCCTTCATTGTTTTAAAATGCCTTAGAACTTTCGTCCGGGTTTTAGGACCTACACCACTAATATTATCCAGTTTAGAAGTAAAAGATTGTTTACTTCTAGTCTTGCGGTGGAAAGTAATGGCAAACCGATGGACCTCATCTTGAATTCGTTGTAAGAGATGGAAGGCTTGGGACCGCGGGTCAAGTGGTATAATTGCTAGAGGGTCCCCATAGATTAGGTTAGCTGTCCTATGTTTATCATCCTTGACCATACCAGCTACTGGTATATTCAAACCAAGTTCATCTTCTAAGACTTCTCTAGCTGCATTTACTTCTATAGCCCCACCATCCATCAATATCAAATCAGGCAATTGACCATCTTCTTTTAAGAGACGGCTATATCGGCGACGAATGACTTCTTGTGTGGTCGCAAATTCGTTTGACCCATCTACCGTTTTAATCTTATATTTTCGGTACATAGACTTATTTGGACGACCATCTTCATAGACGACCATCGCGGATACTGGGTTAGTTCCTTGAATATTGGAATGGTCAAAGCTTTCAATCACTTTCAAGTATGGTAAGTTTAAAGCTTCCGATAATTGGTCGATAGCCCCCGTCGTTTTTTGTTCCTTCATCGCTAACAGTCTAAATTTGTCCAAGTGGGCAATTTTCGCGTTACGTTCTGCCATTTGTAGCATCTTAAACTTGTCCCCGCGTTTTGGGGTTGCTACTTTTACCTCAACTGTTTCAGCTATCAATTGATTATCTAAATTACCAGGTACTAGAATTTCTTTTGGCTTAGTATGATTGGCTTCCTGATAGAATTGAACGATATATGAGGTTAACTCTTCTTCAGGATCAGAATAAACTGGGAAAAGAGCGGAGTCGCGTTTAATAATGGAAAATTGTCGTAGTAAGAATACCTGGATTGAAATCCATCCTTTATCAAAGTAAAAGGCAAAGACATCACGATCATTGTACTGCTTGCTCATAATATTTTGTGGCTCTACGGTTTGTTCAATATAATTGATTTGGTCACGGTACTCAGCCGCACGTTCAAACTGTAAATCTTCTGAAGCTGCTACCATTTTTGTTTTTAGGTCATCTTTAATATGCTTCACATCACCATTTAAAAAACGACGAATCCGGGCTTTTTGCGCTTCATATTCTTCAACAGAAACTTCATGGTCGCAAGGGCCAATACACTGTCCTAGATGGTAATAAAAACAAGCACGCTTTTCATTCTTCCCACATTTACGTAAGGGATAAGTTTTTTGGAGCAAATCGAGTGTACCTGTTGCCGCATAAATATTTGGATAGGGACCAAAATATTCGCCACCATCATCTTCAACTACGGATGTAATGATCATTTGCGGGTCACGTTCTTTGGTAATCTTAATATAAGGATACATGGTGCCATGTTTTAACCGGATATTATAGTGAGGTTGATGTTTCTTAATGAGATTAATTTCCAACAACAAACTCTCTTTATCGGTTTGGGTGACAATATAATCGAAATGATGAATCTCGCTTACAAGCTGCGCTGTCTTACCCGTATGGGATGATTTGAAATAAGAACGTACTCGATTCTTCAAATTTTTAGCCTTCCCAATATAAATAATTTGATCTTGCGCATTTTTCATAATATAGCAACCAGGCAAGGCTGGTAAAAGTTTTAGGGTATTTTCAATTAACTCACTGGCCATCAATTGGTCTCCTTTCGTTAGTATAGCGGTGTTCGATCAGGTAACAAAAGTCTGTTCAATCTATTATTATACCACCCATAAAAGCTTTTTGGCAGTAAATTGCGTGGTGTTAGTGAATCCATGGAGTATTCAATCAGTAGATGACCTATAAATCACCTTTGTATTATAAGGATTGCTTTGAATATGGTAGAATAAACATCAAAGTTAACAAGTACAGGCGGGTCTTTTATAAGAGACCGTATGTAGATAGATAAAGAGGCTTTACTAGACTACGGGATGTGTCTACGATGGAGATAGAAACCAAGGAGGAATTGTTATGGCAAAAAAATCGGCTTTCAACACATTATTAGGCTTGAGTACCTTAGCGCTAGGTGCTGCTTACGTTAGGTGGCAAAACTATACTGTTGGCACAACAGATTATTTTGTTGAGAATCCTCGTTTCAAAGATAGTTTAAATGGGTTTACCATTGCGCACCTATCTGATTTACACTTGCCTGACCAAAATGTAAACTTGAATGATATTTTAGATCACGTCTACAACATTCAGCCAAATATCATCGCCATTACCGGAGATATTGTGCAAACAGATGCTTCTGATTTAGATGAAGCGACCTTGTTTACATTCTTTAAAGCTTTGACTGACATTGCGCCAACATTTGCTACTTTTGGTAACCATGATGCAGCATCATTGCAACATAACCTTTTGGTTCGCACCATGGGCGCAGCAGGTATTGTTCATTTAAATGACCGAGCAATTACTTATAACTATAGAGGGCAATCACTGACTTTAATGGGCTTAGATGATAAAATGAACAAATATTTCTTAGTTGGAGATGCACTGAGAACAGTGGAATTGACTACTGAACAAATGGCTCAACCAAAGATCTTATTAGCGCATCATCCAGAAGCCTTCTTACGGTATCATGAAAATATCAACAAATCACCGGATTTAGTTTTATCAGGACATGCTCATGGGGGTCAAATCCGTATACCAGGTATTGGGGGATTATTTGCCCCTAACCAAGGAAAATTACCAAAATATACTTCAGGTGTATTCTATTTGCCAGGTAATCCTGACAAACAAATGGTAGTATCGCGCGGGATTGGTGCTTCAAGTTTCCCAATTCGTTTAAACAACCGCCCAGAAGTGATTGCGGTACATTTAACAACGGATATTGAACGTGCTGTGGATGGATTAACTAAATCTATTGATTACATCACTGAACAAGAAGGTGGCGTAACCAAACAACAATTAGAAAAACAATATTTAGCCCGTAAAAAAGAACGAGCAGAAGCACACGGTTATTATTCAGTTTCACCAGATGCCACAGATAGCCAAGAAATTATTGAAGCCATTGACAATGATAGGACAGTGGATGCCTATACATTGTTTGAAAATAAGGAGGAAGAGGGCATGAGAGATCCAAGAGAAAATTCTTTTATAGAAAATAATGACTACGATGATGATGTAGTAGATCGTTCAAGTATAGAACGGCCTAAATATGAAGCAGATGAAGAAAAAGTACCACACAATCCGAGTATTCAATCGCCTTATATCTTATTAGACCCAGAAACCAATGAAAAAACTGTCGTAGATGAAAATGTAGGCACAGAGGAAGTTTTCTCTGATCATTTAAATGAAGAAGTATTTATTGTGAAGGACCCTAAGAAACAATAGGAATTACACAATAATAAGTGAGGGCCAAACCATGGCCCTTATCTTTTGTAGATAGTGAAGAAATAGAGGAAAAAAATGACAGAAAATGATACACAAATGACGAATTTTATCAGCCGATTGCCTGTAGTACTTCAAGAAAAGTGGCAGTCAGCTGGATTTGATCAAGCAACTGATATTCAAACGGACGCTTTCCAACCCATGTATGATGCAAAAAGTGTCATCGCATCTGCACCAACAGGATCTGGGAAAACTTTGGCTTACTTATTGCCTATTTTAAGCAGGATGGTTATCAACCGCGAAGGAGAAAAGCAATATAATGGTGGTGTAAAGTTGATTGTTTTAGTACCTTCTCAGGAATTAGCTTCTCAAGTCGGAGACGTAGTGCAAGATTGGGCTCGTGCAGTTGACTTTAAGGCTTTGAAAATTATTGGTGGTGCCAATGTCAAACGCCAAATTGAAAAAATTCGTGAAAGACCAGACATTATTGTGGGCACTTCTGGCCGGATGATTGAGTTGATTGATCAACGAAAATTGAAAGTCCATGAAGTAGATACGATGATTATTGATGAAGCAGATGCCTTACTGGATCAAGAGCATATCTTACAAACAAAACAATTAGCAAAAAAATTACCAGGTAGCGCACAAGTAGCTTTATTTTCAGCAACCGTACCAGATACCTTAACAGACTTAGCTAGTGACTTGTTAGCTGAGCCAGTTGTGGCATTAGCGACTAAAAAAATAGGTGCTGCCTTTGAAACGCAAAGACGGGATGGTTATATTACCGTGCCCGTTCGTAAACGTGATGATATGCTACGTCGTCTAGCACAAATTGATGGGATGCAAGCTTTGGTTTTTGTTAGAACCGTGGCAGAAATTGAGCGATTGCAACAAAAGCTACAATTTAATCATATTCAAACAGCCTACCTACATTCGAAAATGGCCGCACAAAACCGTCAGCAAGCCATCAAAAAATTTATTAAGGGCGAATACACGTACTTGTTCACAACGGATGTGGCTGCTCGTGGTTTAGATATTGATGACCTACCTTTAGTGATTCAATATGATTTACCGGCAACACCTGAGCAATATATTCACCGTGCTGGTCGAACTGGCCGGATGGGTAAAGACGGCATTGTATTGACATTCGTGAATGATCGTTCGCTAAGAGATTTGAAGAAACAAGTTGGTGATGATATTCATCTCACCGCATTCTATACTTATGGTGGTCAACTGACTGATCAAGTACCGAGTGCAAGTCAGCGTGATGAAGATCAACCCCTTTTACAAAAGGAGAAAGAAGATAAGCTTGTTAAAGCGAAACCAAAGGTGAAGAAGGCTAAGAAAGAGCATAAATCGACACCTTCGGTTAAGGCGCGTAAGAAGAACCGGAAACGGGATCACAAGAATAAAGGAGCTAGACGACACAAGGGGTAATCTGGACTGGTCGAATGGCTTGAAATTAGATACAATAAAGTAGCAATTATCAATAATGGATGAATGATTTTAGAGGAGTGAATGTACATAATGAGCGACCGTTATGCAGTGATTCTAGCAGCAGGTAAAGGGACTCGAATGAAGTCTAAGTTGTATAAGGTGTTACACCCAGTAGCGGGTAAACCTATGGTAGACCATGTTTTAACTAGCGTGAATAAGGCTGGTATTGATGAAGTAGTGACAATTGTTGGTCATGGCGCAGATGCTGTCAAGGAATTGTTAGGTGACCGTACGTCATACACTACACAAACGGAACAATTGGGTACTGGGCATGCTGTACAGCAAGCAGCTGATGTTTTAGCTGAAAAACAAGGTACAACTTTAGTGATCTGTGGAGATACACCTTTATTTACAGCAGACACTATTGCGCGTTTGTTAGATGTCCATGAAGATGCTGGTTTTAAAGCGACTATTTTAACTGCACCAGCTGATGATCCAACTGGTTACGGTCGTATTGTCCGTGATAAAGAAGGTCAAGTGGTTAAAATTGTTGAGCAAAAAGATGCTAATGAGGCAGAAAAATTAATTACTGAAATTAATACAGGAACTTATGTTTTTGACAATGCTTTATTATTTGATGCTTTAAATAAAGTAGGTAATGACAATGCTCAAGGTGAGTATTACTTACCGGATGTGATTGGCATTTTGAAAGATGCTGGCGAACCTGTAGGGGCTTTCCAAATGGATAATCTTGATGAGTCACTTGGTGTAAATGACCGTGTGGCATTAGCGCAAGCAAACCAAACGATGTTTAAACGCATCAATGAAGAACATATGCGTAATGGTGTAACGATTGTAGATCCGACATCCGTCTACATTGAGGCAGATGTTAAAATTGGTGCAGATACTGTGATTGAACCGAATGTTTACCTTAAAGGAAATACGGTTATCGGGGAAGACTGCCATATTTATGCTGGAACAACGATTCGTGATTCCAAGATTGGTGACCGTGTGAAAGTGCGAGCATCCGAAATTGAAGAAAGTCAAGTAAAAGATGGCGTGGATATTGGACCAAATGCTCACTTACGTCCAGCATCTATTATCGATGAAAATGCACATATTGGTAACTTTGTAGAAATTAAAAAAGCCCATATCGGTGAAGGCACTAAAGTTGGTCACTTAACTTATATTGGCGATGCTACTTTAGGGAAGAATATTAACGTATCTTGCGGTGTTATTTTTGCAAACTATGATGGTGTCAATAAACATCATTCAACAATTGGCGATAATTCATTTATCGGATCTGATGTAACGATCATTTCACCAGTAAATATTGAAGCAAATGCCTTTTTAGCAGCGGGATCTACAATTACTAAGGATGTGCCAAGTAAGGCTTTAGCCATTGCGCGTTCACGTCAGGAAAATAAAGCGGGATTTTGGGATAGACTGCCAATTGGTAAAAAAGATTAAGATTGCAAAAATTGTAATCAAATTCACATTTTTCGGTTCGCTATTTAGCTAACAATCGTCATTTTTCTATGGTAGAATAGGTACGATAAGAGTGTCTGATCATTCAGTATTGTGGAGGGAAAAAAATGTCAGAATCTATAGTCGATCATAGACTAAAAATCTTTTCATTGAGTTCAAACAAAGAACTTGCTGAAAAAATTGCAACTTCAATGGGTGTCGAGTTAGGTCATATTTCAGTGTCACACTTTAGTGATGGTGAGATTAAAATTGCAATTGAGGAATCCATTCGCGGAGACCATGTTTACATCATCCAATCAACATCTGACCCAGTTAATGATAACTTGATGGAAATGTTAATCATGATTGATGCTTGTCGTCGTGCAAGTGCAAAAACCATTAATGTGGTAATTCCTTACTTTGGCTATGCTCGCCAAGACCGTAAGGCTCAGCCACGTGAACCAATCACAGCCAAGTTAGTAGCACGTATGATGGAAAATGCTGGCGCAACACGCATTCTTGCTTTAGACTTACATGCAGCACAAATTCAAGGTTTCTTTGAAGTACCTGTTGACCACCTTTATGGTGCGCCATTACTAGCTGAATACTTTTTAAACCATGAAAGATACATTGATTCAGACATCGTTGTGGTATCACCAGACCATGGTGGTGTAACACGTGCACGTAAGCTAGCTGAATTCTTGAAAGCGCCAATTGCTATCATTGATAAGCGTCGTCCAAAAGCCAATGTAGCTGAAGTGATGAATATCGTAGGGGATGTTTCGAATCGTCACGCTATTATCATCGATGATATGATTGATACTGCTGGTACTATTACCCTTGCAGCATCAGCAATAAAAGATGCTGGCGCATTATCTGTTGTAGCTTGTTGTACGCATCCAGTTTTATCTGGTCCAGCTATCCAACGCTTGGAAGATTCAGTATTAGATGAAGTTGTTGTTTCTGATTCAATCTACTTAACAGAAGAAAAACGTATCGATAAAATTAAACAAGTAACTGTAGCTGAATTAATCGCGGAAGCTATTGTGCGTATCTACGAAAATCGTTCAGTATCACCGTTATTTAATGAAAAATTCAAAGGTATGCACCATGTTATTGAATAAGTTGGTTGACATATATCTAAATTGAGAAAAAAGCAGTCCTTACCTTGTTGGTGAGACTGCTTTTTTCTATATATCAGTGTTTTAGTAGAGTGTGCTACAATAAGATTATTAGAGTTGGACAGTCTTTATAGTATTTTAGGCGCCAACTATCTGTTAAAATCATCTGATAATGGAGGGAATTTATGTTTGGTAATTTTATGATAGGCTTTAATGCTGTTATGCCGATGCTGATTTATATGTTGCTAGGTCAATTTTTTGCTCAATCGGGAATGATTAAGGAGGCATCTTTTCAAGATTTTAATAAAGCATTGTTTAAAATCTTATTACCGATTAACCTATTTACTAATATTTACAAGTCTGATTTCCAACAATCGTTCAATGGTTTTGCTTTAACCTATATCATTGTTATTGCCTTAGTGCTTTATTTTATCCTTGCCTTTATCATTCCTAAGATATCAGATGACCGGACCCGTTACGGGGTGATTTTACAAGGATCAGTGAGAGCGAATGCAATCCTGTTTGGCTTACCGTTGGGGACATCATTACTTGGGGAAGAGAATATGGGAATGGTGACAATTACCCTAGCTATTATCGTACCGTTTTGGAATATTATGTCGGTGGTGGGGTTTTCTTTATATTCCGCGGATAAGGTATCCTTTAAGCAAATGGGACGGAGTATTATAACCAATCCTATGGTTATTGCAACTTTAATCGGTTTGCTGGTTGTTTTATTAGGCTTACAATTTCCAGAATCGGTGAATACAACTTTAACCAATATCAACCGGATGGTCTCACCACTGGCTTTAATGGTAATGGGAGGGACATTCTCTATTTCTAAATTGAAGGACATTGATTTTAGCTTAATTTTTACAGTAGCCAATAAATTACTGATTTTACCTTTAATTGGGATTACGTTAGGCGCCCTCCTAGGTTTTAGAGGAGATGCTATCATTTCAATCTTGATTGCTTTTGCAGGACCAACAGCGGTATCATCCTATGCTCAAGCGATTGCAGCAGATGGGGACGGTGATTTAGCTAATCAGACAGTAGTATTTACGACCATCTTATCTATGGTCACACTGGTATTCTGGATTACTGTAATGAAAACATTCAGTCTATTCTAATTTAAATGAAGTCAATAAATAAAGGTGAAACAAAAGTCGTCTAGGATTAACGTACTGGATTAAAAGCTGAACAATAACGAAATGTTATTGGCGTCTTTTTTTTGAAGTATCGGATAATGCTGACTTTTGAAACCTGGTTATAAACGTTTTTATATAGCAAAAAGAGGCTGGGATATTTTTGTCCCAGCCTCTTTTCGAATATTATACGATTAAATTTGTTCTGCTTATTTTAAAAGTCTAACTTTGCCCAAGCAGTTTCTAAGGTTTCTCGTAATTTTGTGGCAGATAAGTCCATTTGCTGTTGCTCATGGTCAGTTAAGTCTGCTTCAATTACACTACGAACACCATCACGATTGATGATAGCTGGTGCACCAATATATACATCTTTTTGATTGAATTCACCATCAAGATAAACAGATACAGGTAAGATAGCATTTTCATCATGCAAGATTGCTTTTAGGATACGAACTAAAGATACACCGATACCATAATAAGTTGCGCCTTTTTTCTCGATAATCTTATAAGCCTTGTCACGCACATGATAGAACAAGTTAACTAGCGCTTCTTCATCAATTGTTGAGGATTGAGACACCCATTCATAGATTGATTGTCCACCGATATTTGCGTGTGACCATACAGGGAACTCAGTGTCACCATGCTCACCCATAATGTAGGCATGAACGTTACGTGCATCAACATCAAGTGCTATAGCTAATTCTTGACGGAAGCGCGCTGAGTCTAATGAAGTACCAGAACCGATTACACGGTTGGCAGGTAGGCCAGAGAATTTCCAAGTAGCATAAGTTAAGATATCTACAGGGTTAGTAGCAACTAGGAAGATACCGTCGAATCCTGACGCCATTACTTGGTCTACCATGGTCTTAAAGATACGTAAGTTTTTGTCTACTAAATCTAAACGGGTTTCACCAGGTTTTTGCGCAGCACCAGCAGTAATGACTACAACATCTGCGTCGCTACAATCATCGTATGTAGCTTTGTAGATTTTTTTAGGAGATGTGTAAGCTAGTGCGTCGATAAGGTCTAATACATCCCCTTCAACGCGGTCTTCATCTAAGTCAATAATCCCTAATTCTCTTCCGACACCTTGAATTACAGAAGCATATGCAAATGCAGATCCTACAGCTCCATCACCAATTAAAATAACTTTTTGACCATTTTTTGACATAATAGATTCTCCTTAACTTTTTGTCTCTTATAGTGTACAAATCAAACCATATGGTAAATGTTTCATTAACCCGTGCAAAGCTAGTGAACAATTGGTTTAAAATTAGCTTGATCAACAGTTAGTGAAATGTTTAACATAATAATACCACGCTGTTCAAAAAAATCAATAGTATTTTACGATGTTTTTTTAAATATATATATAACTCACTGCCAAATCATCGTGTGTAAACGTATACAAGACGATGATTTCAGCGTTTTAAACAAAAACATTTCTCTGTTACATCTGTATTTTAAAACTGTACTATTAAAAATGAGAACTTTTTCTAAAAGTTTGTGAAAAAATGATTAAACTAAAATATTTAGGAACAAATTTGTCTTTTTATATGGATAATACTCGTAAAAATGATGTGACGACAAAAGGGCTTCGTTCATTTTGGATGAGCATCTAATCCTATGATGGCAAAAATGTATCCGTTTTCCAAATAAGACCCCTTCATTTAAGAAAAATCACCTACTATAACACTGAGCAAAATGTGCTAAAGGGTATGTTCGTGTTGTAGCGTTCTTTGTCTTTCAAGCTTGTGGACCCTTTGTGCTATAATAGGTTTATAAATATACATATAAGCTGTACGGGATGACTTGCACTAGGTAGATGAGTTCCCGTACAGGTTTTTGTGTGTTAATAAGTGTGCACGATTAAAATGAACATCGATATAAATCATGTAAAAGATCATTAAAATGAGAAATCAATATGAGATAAAACTATACGGAACTAAGACTAAGGAGATATTAAGAATGAAATTAATCGTTGGATTGGGAAATCCTGGTAAAAAATATGAGGGTACACGTCACAATATTGGATTTATTGTTTTAGATGAATGGGCATATCAACACCAAGAGTTATTTAATAAAACCGGATTTAAAGGAGAATATTTTGAAACTTTCATGAATGATGAAAAAATTATTTTTCTTAAACCAACAACTTTTATGAATAATTCTGGAGAGGCTGTTAGAGCGGTTGCCGATTACTATTCGATTCCAGTTGAAGATATTTTGGTCGTATATGATGACTTAGATATGGATCCAGGGAGAATTCGTTTACGGCAAAAAGGGTCTGCGGGTGGTCATAATGGGGTTAAATCATTAATTGCCCATCTTGGAACAGACAAAATTCGTCGTATTAAATTAGGGATAGGACATCCAGGAAAAAGTGGAACGGTTGTTCATCATGTCTTATCTAAATTCCCAAAAGAAGACCATACCCAAATGTTAGCTGCTACGCGTTCAGCTGTTGAAGCGATTGATTACTTGTTAGCTGGTCATACTTTTGAAGAAACCATGACCAATTTTAATCACTAGCCAATAAGAAGGAGGAGACCGCTTGGATTTACAAACATTTTTCTTGCAAGAAACACAGAATGAATCATTTAAACAAGAAGCCAAAAAGGGACAGTCTGTCCTTTATTTAGGTCTTCAAGGTGCAAGTCGCGCGTACATGGCCAAAACATTGTTAAGTTTGGCAAATGAGCAAAAAGTAGTGATTGTTACCAACAATCTATTACAAGCTGATCATTTTTATAATGATTTACAAAATGACTTTGACGAGGACGAACTACATCTATTTAATGTGCCTGAGTCTGTAGTAGCTGACTGGGCGATTGCCAGCCCAGAGGCTTTGGCTGACCGGTTAACGGTGTTAAAATGGGCCAGAGACCCCGAGGCAACTGGTGTCTTAATCACGCCTATGTTTGGCCTTAAACGCTTATTGACGCCGCCAGAAATTTGGGACAATACCCGCTTACAGGTGAAATTAGGGGACGAATTAGAACCAGCTAAATTGGTCCAACGTTTATTGCATCAAGGGTACCAACGGGCTGAAATCGTGATGACACCAGGAGAAGTGAGTCAGCGCGGGGATATCGTCGATTTCTATCCTTTAAATGCAGCCTATCCAGTCCGAATATCGCTTGGTTTTGATGAAGTGGAACGTATTTCTACTTTCGATCCCAATACACAAAAGTCGTTGCAAGACCAAACATCTATTCAGATTCAACCATCGCAAGAATTTATCGTTTTACCAGAACAATTACAGGCACAAGCAGATGCTTTTAAGCAACAAATGTCTAAATCACTTACTAAAATTAAAGATGAAGTTGTACGTGATTTGGCAACAGCTGTGGTCAATGATGAAGTTTCGGCCTGGAAGAATGGGGAAATGACGGAAAATTCCAAATACTTCCACCGTTATATGTATCCAGAAACAACAACACTTCTTGATTATATTAGCGATCAAGCCTTTCTTATTTTGGATGACTATGCCCGTTTAATTCAAGAAGAAGCGAACTGGGCCAATAATACAGAGATGTATTTACAAACTATGGTCGAAAGGGGACAGTTACCGGCACAAGTTCAAGTATATGATGACTTTAAAAAAACCATCCAAAACTTCAAAGGTCGAAAATTCTACTTTTCACTTTGGCAGCAGGGGTTAGGGTCGCTAAAATTTGATGGTCTCTATCAGTATCAAACAAGAATGATTACCCGATTTTATGATCAAATGGATGCTTTGAAAATTGAATTAACAGCCTGGATTCGTACTGGACGCACAGTGGTTATCATGTTGAAAGATAAGGATCGGGTAAAGGAAGTTCAAGCTATTTTACAAGAAATAGATGTGGCAGCTGAAGCAACCGATGAGGGGAATATATTTGCCAATAAGGTGAATTTAATTGCTGGAGGCTTATCAGGATCAATTGAATTTGTCCAAGAACGACTGGTTTTATTAGCAGAAGCGGATATTTTTCATATACAGAAGAAACGACGTAAAGCGAAGAAACCGCTGATTTCAAATGCGGAACGTATTAAAAATTACCAACAATTAGAAGTGGGCGATTATGTCGTTCATGTAAATCATGGGATCGGGCGCTATACCGGGATTGAAACCATCGAATTCGCTGGTACACACCAAGATTATTTAACGATAGTATTCGCAGACCAAGCAGCAATTCATGTGCCCATTGATCAGATTGATCTGGTTCAAAAATATGTCTCCGCTGAGGGGAGAGAACCCAAGTTAAATAAAATGGGCGGTAGCGAATGGGCTAAGACAAAACAGAAAGTATCTAGCAAGATTGAAGATATTGCAGATGAATTGATAGACCTATATGCCTCACGTGAAGCACAGAAAGGATTAGCGTTTGGTCCAGACACACCTGAGCAGTTAGCGTTTGAAAATGCCTTTCCATATTCAGAAACCGATGACCAAATTCAATCAATTGCAGAAATTAAGAAAGACATGGAATCTGAGAAACCGATGGACCGCTTACTGGTTGGAGATGTTGGTTTTGGGAAGACGGAAGTCGCTATGCGAGCTGTTTTTAAAGCTTTGATGGAAGGTAAACAAGTAGCCTTCTTAGTGCCTACAACTGTTTTAGCACAACAACATTATGAAACATTTGTGGAGCGATTCGCGGATTGGCCATTTGAGATAGGCTTATTATCTAGATTTAGAAGCAAAGCGCAACAAAATGAAACAATTGCTGGTTTAAAAAAGGGACAAGTAGATATTGTGATTGGTACCCACCGTGTGCTATCTAAAGATGTCGAATTCCTGGATTTAGGGTTGTTGGTAGTGGATGAAGAGCAGCGCTTTGGAGTGAAAGCTAAAGAAAAACTGAAAGCTTTAAAAGCGAATGTGGATGTCTTAACCCTAACCGCAACACCAATTCCTCGGACATTGAATATGTCTATGTTGGGCGTTAGGGACTTATCGGTTATTGAAACACCACCTGCCAACCGGTATCCTGTCCAAACCTTTGTAATGGAGCAAAATTATGGCGCGGTGAAAGATGCGATAGAGCGTGAAATTGCCCGTGATGGTCAGGTATTTTATCTCTTCAATAACGTTGCGCAAATCGAAGAAAAGGCTGCCCTTATTAATGAACTGGTGCCTGAAGCTAGAGTAGCCATTGCTCACGGTCAGATGACCGTAGTTCAATTAGAAAATGTCATGATGGACTTTGTTTTAGGTGAATTTGATGTGTTAGTGACAACCACAATTATAGAAACTGGAGTAGATATCCCAAATGCGAATACCTTACTGGTTGAAGGTGCTGATCGGATGGGGCTATCGACTTTATATCAATTGCGGGGTCGGGTAGGTCGTTCAACTCGGATCGCCTATGCCTACTTTATGTACCGCCCAGATAAAATGCTATCTGAAGTATCAGAAAAACGCTTGATGGCCTTGCGTGATTTTACAGAATTAGGATCTGGCTTCAAAATCGCCATGCGTGACTTATCTATTCGTGGTGCGGGGAACTTATTAGGGAAGCAACAACATGGTTTTGTCAATTCTGTCGGATTTGACCTCTATTCACAGATGTTACGTGAAGCAGTTCAACGTAAGCGCGGGGTTTTACCAGCTAAGCAGACGGCACCGGTGGAAATTTCCTTATCTATCGATGCCTATATTCCACAAAGCTATATTCATGATGAGCGACAAAAAGTTGAAATCTACAAACGTGTAAATGCTATGACAAGTGTAGATGAGATGTGGGATCTAGATGATGAATTAATGGACCGGTACGGTGAACCGCCAGTTGAAACACAGCTTTTATTACAAGTGGGAACGATTAAATCAGCAGCAGATAAGATTGGTGTTACAAGTATTAAACGCATCACTAAAAGTAATACAATTGAAGTCCTTTTCCATGATGATTTAGACCAAAAAGTAATGACACCAGCAATATTTAAGGCTTTAGAAGATAATCCTTTCCGTTTAGCAATGAAGCAAGTAGGTTCGGCTTTATTAGTTAGTCTTGGACTCAATAAGTTATCTACTGAAGAATGGTTGGATTACTTGCTACAATTCATGACCCAATTGGCTGATAATGAAAATATTGTCCAAATGAAAGCTGATCAACTAGCTAAGGAAAAGGCAGAATATGAGAAAGCCCAAGCTTTGAAGACGGCACAAGAAGAAATGGCTAATAAGGCAGCTGTAGATGCAAAAGTGAAAGCGGCTGAAAATGATGCGAATGCGACGAAACTTTCGGATGAGCCAGGTCAAGTAGGTGACTAGATAGTGAAAAATGAAGATAGAAATCAGGAGAAGCGAATGCAGGCATTAGAACCAACAACTGGTCAACATGCTATGCAAGGAGCTGCCGTCCTAACAGTAGCAGCGCTGATTGCTAAAATGTTATCTGCTATCTACCGTGTACCACTCCAAAATCTAGTTGGAAATGAAGGTTTTTATGTTTATCAGCAAATATATCCTATCTATGGTATTGGGATGACTTTCGCCTTAAACGGCCTGCCTTCTTTTATCGGTAAGCAAGTTGCCTTAGTCCAAAGCGACCAGAAACAAACAAAAACGCTGCTTAAAGGCTATGCCCTTATTATTTCGATTTTTGCCCTGATTTGTTTTGCCCTTGTTTATTTTGGGGCAACTCAGATCGCTTGGATGATGGGGGATAACTTATTAACGCCAGTCATCCAAAGTGTATCTTTTATGTTCTTATTCATGCCAGGCCTATTACTGACAAGAGGTTTTATGCAAGGTCGTAATGAAATGATACCGACTGCTATTTCGCAAGTTGTGGAGCAATTTGTTCGTGTAGCGTTTATTTTAACAGTAGCTTTTTTATTTGCTCGGATGCAGGCTAATGGACAAAATCCGGATGTCTATCAAATGGGATTTTGGACTATGCAGTCTGCTTGGATTGCTGCTGGCGCAGCCAGTTTAGTGATGGGATATTATGTTTTAAATTACCGTGAAAAAGCGATGTATCAAGATTTCTTAGGGGGACATTACGGTTTAAACCAAGATGTTTCAACACATAGTACAACAAAACTCACTTTGGGGAAATTGATCAAAGATTTTGTCACAGAAGGTTTTGTCATTTGTTTTTTCTCGGCTCTTTTAATTTTTTACCAACTTATTGATGCCTTTACCGTTTATGCCCAACTTGTTGATAACGGCATAGCTATAGCGCTAGCCAAAGATATGAAAGGGATTTATGACCGAGGTCAACCAATTGTTCAACTCGGTATGGTAGTTGCCACATCGCTTGCCACTTCCTTTCTACCGACCCTTGCCTTAGTGAAAAAGGGCGAACATAAGCAAGCTAGCGAATTTGAACTTGTCAGCAGGCAATATTTACGAGTGACGTTATTTTTTGCCATATTGATTACGGGCGGTTTGATATCGATTATGCCACAATTAAACCATTTCCTATTCGCTAGCACTGATGGGTCTACGGTTTTAATGGTTTATGTGCTGATGATTATATTTGCCAGTCTTGTACTGGGACAAAATAATATACTCCAAGCCCAAGGTCAGTGGGCTAAGTCCGGGATAGCTTTTGTCATGAGCATGTTAGTGAAAGGAATTGCTACACCTATTTTAGTTGACTGGTCAAAAACGACAGGAGCAGCTTGGGCAACTAACCTCGCTTTAGTCGTTATGGTGATTTTACTAGATAAGATGTTGCCTAAAACGTTGCGCTTAACGAGTTGGGGGCGTGTCGGTATAAAAACGGGCTTGTTAGCGGTATTGATGGTTGTGATGAACTTTATCCTGGCTCATTTATACCAGCAAGTCCTCTATATACCAGTCACTCGACACTTAGAGGCGGTATTAATGGTAGGGCAGATTATCCTAGGGCTATTGATTGTTTGGTTATATTTACGTAAGGATCCAATATTAACCGAATCTGAATGGCAGACCTTGCCAAAGGGAGACTTGATCTGGCATTTATTAAAGGGCAATTGATATCGGTTAGTTAGTATGCTTTATAATTAACATAGCTAAAAAGATTCGCTTAATCATAAATGCTTAGTTAAAAACATGATATACTGAACTTGTGTTAGAAATGACTGGTTTTCTTGTATCGTGTTAAAAAGAGAGTATGTAAATTCAAAATAAAAAGCGTATAGAATAAAGGAGCAAAATTTTGCGATTAGATAAATTTTTAAAAGTGTCCAGAATTATAAAAAGAAGAAGCGTTGCTAAAGAAGTTGCAGATAAGGGCCGGATTACCATCAACGGTCGACTAGCTAAATCAGGAACAGATGTCAAAATTGGGGACGAGCTAGTGATTACATTTGGTAATAAAGATATGACTGTTCGTGTAGATGATTTGAAAGAAACCACAAGAAAAGATGAAGCTGAGCATATGTTCACTATTGTTAGCGAAGAATACCACGAAGACCAAGAAAAAGGTGGTTTTTAGACTGGATTTATGATGGCGCTAGCATTGAATTATTGTTATACTATTTAAGTATATGATTGATAGGTTCAAGACAACCATAGAAAGGGGTTTTTGCTATGCGGCTAGAAGATCGTCTTGACCGTGACAGCAAAAAAGTGACATCATTAGCCGAACACCGTAAAGCGAAAACCAAGAAGTGGTCAAGAAAACCCAAGACCACAGCTGATTGGATTACTTGGCTTGTTGTGGGGGTTTTCGCTGTTGTGACTTTAGGTTGTGTATCAACTGCTTATGCAGCGCATAAAGACCGGCAAGCTGTCGAAGAACAAATTGCCTTAACTGAAGATGAGATTGCAGGTGAACAAAAGGCAATCGATACCTTAAGTCAACAAGCTAGCTTATTAAAAGATGATGAGTATGTGGCGAAATTAGCACGATCACGTTACTACTTAAGTAAAGATGGTGAGATTATTTTCAGTGTGCCTGAAGATAACGCATCTAAACAAGCAGAAATTTTAAATAAGGCTTATTTACAGCAAAATAAAGAAAATAATGATGAATAAATCGTGCTAACAAGGTAAACTAGAGATAGCTTTACTCATCCGGATAAAAGGCTATTTACCGGATGGAAGAATTTCAAGGAGGATATTTGGGATACATGGCAATTGAAGTAGGAAATAAAGTTACCGGAAAAGTTACAGGGATTACAAAATTTGGTGCGTTTGTTGATTTAGGAGAAGGCAAAAATGGTTTAGTCCATATCTCTGAAGTAGCTGAGGGCTTCGTAAAAGATATTAACGATGTCTTATCGGTTGGAGATGAAGTAACCGTTTTAGTGACCAATGTAGCTGATGATGGTAAGATTGCGCTGTCAATCCGTCGTTTAAATGCTGATGGTACAAGTAAGCCAGCGACAGCAAACCGCGGACGTAATGATGGTGGCGGTCGTGCCCGTGGCAACCAAAACTTCCGTAAAGATGACAACCGGGATGACCGTAGTGGTGGCTATCAAGGAAAAGCAAAAAATAATCACCATTCGGCTGGTCGTTCTAATTTTGCTGGTGGCAATTCATTTAAGTCAAACGCTGGCAATAAAACAGGAACAAGCGATTTCGATAGCATGATGTCATCATTCTTAAAAGAGTCAGATGATCGTTTAAGTTCTCTAAAACGTAATACTGAAGGTAAACGCGGTGGCCGTGGAGGTCGTCGTTCCTAATATTAAACGAATAGGGTGTGGCAAATGTTGTTACCCTAGCGCTTGGTGTTGACACTTATTGAAAGGGTCTGTGGCAATTTGCTGCAGACCCTTTTGGCATTAAATGATAAAGGTAGTAAATGTTGAAAGAAAATATTTATTGAAGGGGCAATGGGTGGATGACTGAAAATGTATTGAAAATTGTACGTGATTGGACCTTAGCAACGAAAGAACGATTGAAAAAGAAAATTCCAGCAGATTATGTCCCAATCGATGGTCAAATCCCCTTTTTATTGGCTGTTTCTGGTGGCGTAGATTCTATGGTGCTACTAGATGTTTTTGACCGGTTAAGTAAACAGGGGTTGGTTAATTTTTCAGTCATTCATATCAACCACCAGATACGTAAAGAGTCAGATGCTGAGCAAGATATGGTTGTTGCGTATTGTGAGCATCGGGGGATTCCTATTCAAGTGGTTGCTTGGGATCATGAGGACCCTGAGAATCCAAACCGATCAGAATTGGCGGCACGTGAATTCCGATACGCAGTATTTCAGCGCATGATGGTCTTGAATAAGACACCATTTTTAGTCACTGCCCACCACCAAAATGACCAAGCTGAAACAGTATTGATGCGGCTAGTGCATGGTGGTCGTTTGAAGAGTATCGCAGGTATCCAACCTTATCGTCCGATTCAGTTGGATAAGGGGATGCAGTCGGGCTTTGTTCTCCGCCCCATGTTGACTATTGAAAAAGCGGACTTATACGACTATGCAGCTTTGTATAACTTAGATTTTAGTGAAGATCAATCTAATCAAGATTTAGCCTATACCCGCAACCGATTTAGGCAAACATATATACCGGAATTGGAGGCGGAAGATGGCGCCTTGATTGATCATTTAGGTGAATTTGCTATGGCTGCTCAAGCGACCAACCGCTTTGCGGATGCTTATATGGACCAGATTTTACAAGCTATTCTGGTAAAAAAAGATGATGTATGGCAAGTAGATCTAAGAGCTTTTTCGAATTATGATTTTTCAGAGCAAATCCTGTTGTGGCAGCGGTTGTTTGATAGAACGAAGATTGCTCATTTCGCTACTTTTAGTCAAGACGGGTTTAAGCGGATGGTGGCTTTCTTACAGCGTGATAATGGCCAAGGTGAGTGGCGGTTGCCGGGAGGCTACCGCTTAGTCAAAGTGTATGATACGGCGTATATTCTGCCTGGTGGCCGGTCGGATTTTTTGGCTAGTGGTAGTACGAGAGAAAAGGCTGGGCAGACTTTAAACTGGCAGGACTGGGTAATAGTAGGCGACCAAATCAAACTAGGTTGGTTTGATGAAGCTAAAGCGGATGAGTTCTTGGACCAAGGAGCCGTCTTATTGGCTACTGTAGATGTTGATGTTAGTTTGACAGTGCGTAATCGCCGTCCCGGAGATTTTATCCGACTATCCAATGGTCATAGGCAAAAGTTGAACCGCTTTTTAATCAATGAAAAAGTCCCGTCTGGTATTCGAGATGCTCTATTTGTGTTAGCGGATAGCAATCAAGAGGTGTGGGGCCTCTTTTATAAGGGAGAGGTCTTATATGGGAATCGAACAGGTTCGGGGACTAAAGTATTCGTAAAATTTTAAGGGTTTTTGACGTAATTGTTGGAGAATAGTGTTAAGATTGATATAATACTTTTCGCTTACTGAATGATTTTAGGGTGGTTTTTCTGCGCTAGGGCGTCCAGGTTTGGGTGAGTAAATTTAATTAATTGCTATTAAATTAAGTTATTTGCTAAAATAACTTAGAATTATGTGAAATAAAATGTGGAGGATTATAGGCATGCATAAGGATGTAGAGGAAATTCTAATTCCGACTGAGAAAATTGCGGAACGAATTCAAGTATTAGGTGAGGAGCTAACAGCAGATTACCAAGATAAAAACCCGATTGTGGTGGCTATTTTAAAAGGGTCTGTCTTGTTCATGACTGACTTAATTCGTGCAATGGATATTAATTTACAAATTGATTTTATGGATATATCTAGTTATGGTGGTGGCGTTGAGTCATCAGGTCAGGTAAAGATCTTGAAGGATTTAGACGCGGATGTGTCTGGTCGTCACGTGATTATTGTTGAGGATATTGTGGATACAGGGAATACTTTGGCGAAAATCCATGATTTGTTCCAACACCGTAATGCAGCTAGTGTGAAGGTGGTTACTTTATTAAATAAACCTGAACGCCGTACTGCCGAAGTTTCAGTGGATTATGTTGGTTTTGAAATCCCTGATAAGTTTGTAATTGGATACGGTATGGACTTTGATGAAGAGTACCGCCAACTGCCTTATATCGGTATCTTGAAGCCTAGTGTTTATGCACATTTATTCCATAATTAGTGAGTTAATTTATTGATACCTATTTTTACTATTTATTTACAGGCTGCTTTAAGAACAACAATTAGAATGGGGAAAATGAATGCAACAAAAGAGACCTAACAGACCAAATAGAAATACTTTCATTAGAAGTGGTTTGCTGTGGCTGATTTTGTTTTTTGCTTTGATGGCATTGGTAAGGTCACTAACAAGTGATTCTACTGGTGGTTCCACTGAAGAATTAACACAATCAGAATTCATTCAAACACTTTCTGATGGAGATGTAGATAGTTTCTCAATCCAATCCAATGCTGGGGCTTATGAAATCCGTGGTACTTATAAGGATTCGGATGGGGAACCGAGTGAATCATCCTCTTCAACGAGTGATGGAATTCCAATTTTTCAAGATTTACAACAAAGTTCAGCTTCTGAGTTTGTTGTAAATGTGTTGCCAAATGATAATACAATCCGAACGATTACAGACGCAGCAACATCTACAAATACAGAAATGACTACTTTAGAAGAAGACCAGTCTGGTATGTGGTTGAGCTTAATATTTACTGCTGTACCGATTGTTTTCTTTGTTGTAATTATGTATATGATGTTCAGCCAAAGCCAAGGTGGCGGTCGAAATAATCCAATGTCTATGGGTAAATCGAAGGCTGTTGATCAATCGAAAAAAGAAGTGAAAGTGCGTTTTTCTGATGTCGCTGGTGCGGATGAGGAAAAACAAGAGTTAGTCGAAGTGGTGGACTTCTTGAAAGATCCACGAAAATTCCAAGCACTGGGAGCTCGCATTCCAAAAGGTGTGCTTTTAGAGGGACCTCCTGGTACCGGTAAGACTTTGATTGCTAAAGCAGTAGCTGGTGAAGCTGGCGTGCCTTTCTATTCAATCTCAGGTTCTGAGTTTGTGGAAATGTTCGTTGGTGTTGGGGCTTCTCGTGTTCGTGATTTATTTGAAAATGCGAAGAAGAATGCACCATCAATTATCTTTATCGATGAAATCGATGCTGTTGGACGCCGTCGTGGTGTCGGTCCAGGATCAGGCCATGATGAACGTGAGCAAACTTTAAACCAATTATTGGTTGAGATGGATGGTTTCTCTGAGAAAGATAATGTCATTGTAATAGCCGCAACTAACCGCTCAGACGTCTTAGATCCTGCCTTATTACGTCCCGGTCGCTTCGATAGACAGGTATTGGTTGGGCGTCCGGATGTTAAAGGACGTGAAGCAATCTTGAAAGTACATGCCCGTAATAAGCCATTCGGTCCAGGGGTAGACTTGAAAGTTCTTGCGCAACAAACCCCAGGCTTTACTGGTGCGGAACTTGAAAACTTATTAAACGAAGCCGCGCTAGTAGCCGCTCGTGTAGATAAGCAACAAATTGATATGATTGATATTGATGAAGCACAAGATCGAGTAATTGCGGGTCCAGCTAAGAAAGACCGTGTGATTTCTAAGGTAGAACGTCGGATGGTTGCTTACCATGAAGCGGGACATACCATTGCTGGTTTAGTGCTAAGTGATGCGCGAGTGGTACACAAAGTAACGATTGTACCGCGTGGTAAAGCCGGTGGATATGCTATTATGCTTCCTCGTGAAGACCAAAACCTATATACAACTAAAGACTTGCGAGAACAAGTTATTGGTTTACTAGGTGGACGTGCTGCTGAGCAACTTGTTTTTAATACACAAACCTCTGGTGCTTCTAATGACTTTGAACAAGCAACTGGTATTGTTCGTGCAATGATTACTGAATATGGTATGAGCTCGGTTCTTGGTCCAATTTCATACGAAGGTAACCACTCAATGCGCGGAGCCGATACAGGTTATGCACAAAGTAAATCTTATTCTGAACGTACTGCTGGTCAAATTGATGATGAAGTACGCAAGTTTATGGAGGATTGTTTGGAAGAAGCAGAAAGTATTTTAGCTTCTCACCGTGAACAATTAGATGTGATTGCTGAGAAATTACTTGAACTTGAAACGTTAGATGAACGTACAATTCGCTCATTATTTGAAACAGGTGAAATGCCTGAACCACTTGATGGTGAAGAAGAACATGAATCTGAAGCAAAATCTTTTGAAGAAGTTAAAAAAGACTTACAACGTGGTGCTGAACACCGTCAATTACGCAATGATGACAGGTCTGAGGAAGCGACTTCAGAAGAACAAACAGAAGCTGTAGATGATGTAAATAATGATTCTGATGGTGACGATAAGAATGATCATCAACGTAATGCGCATATCAATCAAGATTAAGTAAGTACTGTGTACGCTCGTATACATTAGTGAAATTTTAATTGATGAACTTTAGAACCTCCGATGCTAAAAATCATCGGGGGTTTTTCAAACCTTATACGGTTTACTTTTTTAAATGAATATATTTTCACTGTTTAGTAAATTAGGTTAGAATGGTAGTTGAATAAGCGACAAGCGAATAATGCGTGCAAAAACACGTGGTAATGGAGTGAAGTAAATGACAGATAAATTAATTAAGGCAGTAGCCTTTGATGGTGAAGTACGGATCACAGCGGTAGATGCTACAGGTGTTGTCCAAGAAGCACAGGAGAAACACGATACTTGGTCTGCTTCAACGGCAGCACTAGGCCGTACCTTAGTAGGGACATTGATGATGGGGTCAGATATAAAAGATGATGCAAAAATTACTGTGCAAATTAATGGGCATGGCCCAGCTGGAAAATTGGTGGCAGTTGCGAATGGACAAGGAAAAGTGAAAGGCTATATTCAACAGCCACATATTAGCTTAGAACCAAATGACCAAGGAAAAATTGATGTACGCAAAGCTGTTGGGACAGAAGGGCTTTTTACCGTAACAAAAGACTTAGGTTTAAAAGAGCCTTTCTCAGGTCAAGTACCAATCGTTTCTGGTGAAATCGCAGAAGACTTCACTTACTATCTAGCCTATTCTGAACAGACACCATCAGCTGTTGGTTTGGGTGTCTTAGTAGATATAGATGAAACAGTTATAAATGCTGGTGGGTGGATGATTCAATTGATGCCAGGCGTAACTGAACCATCGATTGAGGCAGTTGAAAAAGCAGTAGCTGAGACACCACAAGTTACAGAACTATTATCAGACGGTTTCACAGCTAAAGATATGATCAATCGTTTACTAGGTGAAGAAAATGTTAAATTCTTGGATGAACGTGACGTTCAATTCTACTGTGATTGCAATAAAGACCGATTTGCAGATGGTTTAGCTACCTTAGCTAAAGAAGAAATTACAGCGATGATTGAAGAAGATGGTGGTGCAGAAGTAGTTTGCCAATTTTGTAATAAAAACTATCAATTCACGGTTGAAGACTTAAAAGTGATTGAAGACCAAGCTTGAGGATTGGATTTTCTATAATAAAGAAATTTAACCAGACGATGAAAAGTATTTTACAGAGAAAGGTTTGAGCTAGAAGATGGAAGTTACAAATGATATGAGTCAATTAATTGGAGAAACACCTCTAGTAAAGTTACAACGATCAGTACCATATAAAGCCGCACAGGTATACGTGAAACTCGAAACAGCTAACCCAACTGGCTCAATCTATGATCGTGTTGCCTTAAATATGATTGAAGTAGCAGAAAATGAAGGTCGCTTACATGCTGGCCAACAAATTGTGGTTGCCACCACAGCTGAAGTTGCAGCTTCTTTCGCCATGTTGGGTGCCAGCAAAGGGTATGATGTTAAAGCTTTTGTGCCAGATTCCATATCACAACATGACTTGACAGTCTTAAAGGCCTACGGCGCACAAGTACAATTGGTAGCTGGTGGCCAAGGTGTTGTAAAGGCCATGCCACAAGCTCGAGCTTATGCTGAAGCAGGGAACTACTTATTTATTGATGTATATGACGATGATTCAAATGCTATAGTCCATGAGAAAACAACCGGACCTGAAATTATTGAGGCGTTGAATGGTGCACCAGATGCTTTCGTTACAACAATTGCAACTGGTGGGACAATGACCGGGATTGGTCATGCCCTCAGACAAGAAAATAAAGATATTCAATTATATGCGGTTGAGGATAAGGCCGCTAAATTCCTGTCTGGAGAAGTGGCTAAACCAAGTGCTACTACTGGATTTAATCCAGGTTTACTACCCTTAAATTTAGATACTACGCTATATGACAATATTGTAGCCATTGACCTAGCGAAAGCTAAAGAAACGAGTCGTTTATTAGCGATTAATGAAGGCTTGCTGGTAGGGCCAGCGGGGGGAGCAGCTGTTGCAGCAGCCATAGCAGTGGCTAAAACCCTAGGCCAAAATAAAAAAGTAGTTGCTGTCATACCTGATGACGGTAGACGGTTTGTGGCTGAAGGTAACTTTAACTTCAACGTGAATAATAATTAATGATTGGTAAATAATTAAAAGTGAAAGGAGGCTTTTATGAAGGAAGCAGAAAAATATCTTGAGAACCAACAAGCACATGAAGAGCCGGTTGCACCTGAACAAATTCAACACCTAAGTAAAATGTTTAAAGCTTTGGGCGATCCAACAAGATTACGCATTTTATATTTATTGGGTAATGGAGAAATGATGGCCACTAAAATTTCAGAAGCATTAGGATTGGAACAGTCTGCGGTTTCTCATCAATTAAAGAAACTATTTGATTTACGCTTGGTAAAAAAACGCAAAGAAAGAAATACGATCATTTACAGCCAAGCAGATAGTCATGTGCTACAAATATTAACAGATGCCTTCACTCATATAAAAGAAGACGATTCAGGGATGGAAGGATAAGCGAGACCCATCATATTTAGGTTTTCAACAACTTGAAAATTTGATACAATGCTTGTGTTTTCGTATTCTCATAGAGACTAGTATTTTTATCCGAAAAAACATACGCTCATCGAAATAGTGCGCAAGGCTTGCTTGCTTTTTTTAGAGAAAGTTGGCAATATAGATAAGTATCGAATTGACTAGAGGATAACGATAGATAAAGTAAGGAGTGTATATAGTGACTGAAGAAAATAATCAACATCAATCTACTGATGCGACTGAAGGGTTGAATGATCAATTACTTGTTCGTCGTGAAAAGATGGTTGAGTTAGAAGAAAACGGCTATAACCCTTTTGCTTCAGGGTTTGAACGTAACGCAGTAGCTGCTGATTTACATGAAAAATATGAAGCTTATGACAAAGAGCAATTAGCTGAAATGGATGATACTGTAGCCATTGCTGGACGTTTAGTAACTAAACGTGGTAAAGGTAAGGCTGGTTTTGGAAATATCCAAGATATGTCTGGTAACATTCAAATTTATGTGCGCCGCGACCATATTGATGAAGAGGATTACGACCACTTATGGAAGAAAGCTGACCTAGGGGATATCGTCGGTGTTGAAGGTACTTTAATGCGTACAAACACTGGAGAATTATCTGTTAAAGCAACAAAATTTGTGCATTTAACAAAAGCTTTACGTCCACTACCTGATAAATATCACGGTCTAACAGATGTAGAACAAATCTATCGTCACCGATACTTAGACTTGATTGCTAACCGTGATTCATTTGATCGCTTTACTAAACGTTCGCAAATCATCCGTGAAATACGTCACTACCTAGACAGCAATGATTACTTAGAAGTCGAAACACCTGTCTTACATAATATTGCTGGTGGTGCTTCTGCACGTCCATTCATTACGCACCACAATGCCCTAGATATGGAATTATACTTACGAATCGCTTTAGAGTTACATCTAAAACGCCTAGTTGTTGGTGGTATGGAGCGTGTATATGAAATTGGCCGTGTTTTCCGTAACGAAGGGATTGATACCACGCACAACCCAGAGTTTACGATGCTTGAAGTATATACAGCTTACAGTAAAATGACGGATGTAATGGACCTTGTTGAAGGGTTATTCCAAACAGTTGCCCAAAAAGTTTTGGGTACAACAAGTATTACTTACGACGGCCAAGCCATTGAATTAGGTGGTAAATGGCGTCGCGTTCATATGGTAGATGCAGTTAAAGAGGCAAGCGGTGTAGACTTCTGGCAAGAAATGACAGATTCAGAAGCGCGTGCGATTGCTAAAGCACACAATGTACAAGTTGAAGATAACTTTACAGTAGGGCATGTCATTAACGAATTCTTTGAAGAATTTGTTGAGGATACGCTGATTCAACCAACTTTTGTTTATGGTCATCCAACAGCGATTTCGCCATTAGCGCGCAAAAATGAAGAAGATCCACGCTTTACAGACCGCTTTGAAGTCTTTATTGTTGGTTCAGAATCTGGTAATGCCTTTACTGAGTTAACAGACCCGATTGACCAACGTGAACGTTTCGAAGCCCAAGTGAAAGAAAAAGCAGAAGGTAACGATGAAGCACATCCGCTTGATGAAGAATTCTTGGAAGCATTAGAAACTGGTATGCCGCCAACAGGTGGTTTAGGGATAGGTATTGACCGGATGGTTATGCTATTAACAGATGCACAATCTATTCGAGATGTCCTATTATTCCCAACGATGCGTAACGTTGATTATTAGTAGCCAATGAATAGTTAGAAAAACGACCATTTATGCTCTTACTAAATAAGAGAAATGGTCGTTTTTTTATATTTTATTTGTTGACGCAGCTTACTGAATGTGATAAATTATATAAGGTGCTTTTTGTATGCAGATTCCTGTATTTGTATCCAAATCGAACAGTCGTGCTGACTGGTACATTAGCACACAAACATTGAAAACCTGAAATCGTAGCTGTAAAGCGATTTTTATTTTTTCAAAAAAATTATGACACGCTTGGATGTGTGAGCATAAAGAATACACAAAAATTACCCATTAAGTGGGAAGGAGGAGCTTATAGTTATGCCAACTATTAATCAATTAGTACGCAAATCACGCCAAAGCTCAACTAAAAAATCTGGTTCTCCAGCTTTAGGTCGTGGTTATAACTCAATGAAACGTAAATCTACTTCTACAAACTCTCCTCAAAAACGTGGAGTTTGTACACGTGTAGGTACTATGACACCGAAAAAACCTAACTCAGCGTTACGTAAATACGCTCGTGTTCGTTTATCAAACATGATCGAAGTAACAGCTTATATCCCAGGTATCGGCCACAACTTACAAGAGCATAGTGTTGTTCTAATCCGTGGTGGACGTGTGAAAGACTTACCAGGGGTTCGTTACCACATCGTTCGTGGTGCGCTAGATACTGCTGGTGTTAACGATCGTAAACAAAGCCGTTCTAAATACGGTACTAAAAAACCTAAATAATTAAAAATCGAAAGGAGGAGCACAAATGCCTCGTAAAGGACATATTGCAAAACGTGATGTATTACCAGATCCAATTTATAACTCAAAATTAGTTACTCGTTTAATCAACCGTATCATGGTAGACGGTAAACGTGGTAAAGCAGCTACTATTTTATATACAGCTTTCGACAACATTAAAGCTGAAACGGGTAATGATCCAATGGAGGTTTTCGAACAAGCAATCGAAAACATTTCACCAGTATTAGAAGTTAAAGCTCGTCGTATTGGTGGTTCTAACTACCAAGTGCCAGTAGAAGTTCGTCCAGAACGTCGTCAAACATTGGCATTACGTTGGTTAGTAAATTACGCTCGCTTACGTGGTGAGAACACAATGGAACAACGTTTAGCACACGAAATTATGGATGCTGCTAACAATACAGGTGCTTCAGTTCGTAAACGTGAAGAATCTCACCGTATGGCAGAAGCAAACAAAGCATTCGCACATTTCCGTTGGTAAGATTTTTCTAATTGTCGATAAAATATATTGTCGACTTTTCTCTAAAAACGTTATAATGATTGTGGCAACCAATTATTAAACGAAGCACAGAAAAAAGGAGTAAGGATAAGATGGCTAAAAGAGAATTTCCTCTTGAAAAGACTCGTAATATCGGTATCATGGCCCACATCGATGCTGGTAAAACGACAACTACTGAACGTATCTTGTACTATACTGGTAGAATCCATAAAATTGGTGAAACTCACGATGGTGGGGCACAAATGGACTGGATGGAGCAAGAACAAGAACGTGGTATCACTATTACATCTGCAGCAACAACTGCTCAATGGAATGGTCACCGTGTAAACATCATCGATACCCCAGGGCACGTGGACTTCACAGTTGAAGTTGAACGTTCATTGCGTGTATTAGATGGTTCAGTAGCTTTACTAGATGCCCAATCAGGGGTTGAACCACAAACTGAAACAGTTTGGCGTCAAGCAGATACTTATAAAGTACCCCGTATTGTTTTCGTAAATAAAATGGATAAGATGGGTGCAGACTTCTTGTACGCTGTAAATACCATCCACGAACGCTTACAAGCTAATGCTCAACCTATCCAATTACCAATTGGTTCTGAAGATGACTTCGAAGGTATCATTGACTTAGTGGAAATGAACGCTGAAGTTTACACTTCTGATGACGGTAGAGAATATGAAGAACGTGAAATTCCAGAAGAATACCGCGAATTAGCTGAAAAATGGCATACAAACTTAATTGAATCAATTGCTGATGTTAATGAAGACATTATGGAAAAATACCTTGAAGGTGAAGAAATTTCTAAACAAGAGTTGAAAGACGCAATCCGTCAAGCAACAATCAATGTTGATTTCTTCCCAGTATTATGCGGTTCTGCCTTCAAGAATAAAGGTGTTCAGCTAATGCTTGATGCAGTTATTGATTACTTACCTGCACCAACAGATGTACCACCTATCCAAGGTCACGCGTTTGATGATCCAGAAGCGGTTATTGAAGTTCGTGCTAATGATGATGCACCATTCTCAGCTTTAGCATTTAAAGTAATGACAGACCCATTTGTAGGTCGTTTAACTTTCTTCCGTGTATACTCTGGTACTGTTCAATCAGGTTCATACATCCAAAATGCTACTAAGGATAAACGTGAGCGTTTAGGTCGTATCTTATTGATGCACGCTAACTCTCGTTCTGAAGTAGATGAAGTATTCTCAGGTGATATCGCTGCTGCCGTAGGTCTTAAAGATACTACAACAGGTGATACATTGTGTGACGTTGACAATAAAGTTATTCTTGAGTCAATGGAATTCCCTGAGCCAGTTATCGAAGTTGCTATTGAGCCAGATACTAAAGCTGACCAAGACAAAATGTCTATTGCTTTAGGTAAACTAGCTGAGGAAGATCCAACTTTCCGTGCGTCAACTGACCACGAAACTGGTCAAACAATCATCGCAGGTATGGGTGAGCTTCACCTTGACATCATCGTTGACCGTTTGAAACGTGAATTTAATGTTTCTGCGACAGTAGGTGCGCCTCAAGTATCTTACCGTGAAACATTCACACAAGAAACTCAAGTTCAAGGTAAATTCGTTCGTCAATCAGGTGGTAAAGGTCAATACGGTGACGTATGGATTGAATTCACACCAAACGAAGAAGGTGCTGGATTTGAATTTGAAAATGCAATCGTTGGTGGTGTGGTTCCACGTGAATACATCCCTGCTGTTGAAGCTGGTTTGAAAGATGCAATGGAAAACGGTGTATTAGCTGGATTCCCATTAATCGATGTAAAAGCTAAACTTTACGATGGTTCTTACCACGATGTCGATTCATCTGAGACAGCCTTCAAAGTTGCAGCTTCACTAGCATTACGTAATGCTACTAAGACTGCGCAACCAGCAATCCTTGAACCAATGATGCGTGTAGATATCCAAGTTCCTGAAGAATACTTAGGAGACGTTATGGGTCACGTATCAGCTCGTCGTGGACGTATCGAAGGCCAAGCACCACGTGGTAACGCGTTAATGATTAATTCATTAGTGCCACTATCAGAAATGTTCGGCTACGCTACAACATTACGTTCTGCAACTCAAGGACGTGGTACTTTCACAATGACATTCGATCATTACGAAGCAGTACCAAAATCTATTCAAGAAGACATTATCAAACAATATGGTAAAGGTTCAGAAGATTAATTTTTAAATTAAAACTTCAACCACAGGCTTACGCGTAGAAATCAAGTACTTACTAGGTTTTTCCCAGTGCTGATGCTTGATTTCCTAAGTAAGTTTGACTATAATAAACTTATTGAAAATCTATAAAACTTAGGTTTATATTTTCTATTCTTAGGAGGAATACATAAAATGGCAAAACAAACATATGAACGTATAAAACCCCATGTTAACGTTGGTACTTTAGGACACGTTGACCACGGTAAAACAACTTTATCAGCTGCAATCGCAACTGTATTAGCTAAAAATGGTTTCGGTGAAGCTAAAGACTATGCTGCAATCGATAACGCTCCAGAAGAGCAAGAACGTGGTATTACAATCAATACTTCACATATCGAGTACGAAACAGCTAACCGTCACTATGCGCATATCGATGCCCCAGGACACGCTGACTACGTTAAAAACATGATCACAGGTGCTGCTCAAATGGACGGTGCAATCTTAGTAGTTTCTGCAGCTGATGGTCCAATGCCACAAACTCGTGAGCACATCCTTTTAGCTGGACAAATTGGTGTTCCTGCATTCGTGGTATTCTTAAACAAAGTTGACCAAGTTGACGATGAAGAATTACTAGAATTAGTTGAAATGGAAGTTCGTGACTTATTATCTGAGTACAACTACCCAGGTGACGAATTACCAGTAATCGCTGGTTCTGCTTTATTAGCATTACAAGGTGACGAAGCTCAAGAAGCTAAAATTTTAGAATTAATGGAAGCTGTAGATACTTACATTCCAGAACCAGAACGTGACAACGATAAACCATTCATGATGCCAGTTGAGGACGTATTCTCAATCACTGGTCGTGGTACAGTTGCTACTGGTCGTGTTGAACGTGGTGAAATTCGTACAGGTGACGAAGTTGACATCGTTGGTATTGCTGAAAAGATCGGTAAATCAGTTGTAACTGGTGTTGAAATGTTCCGTAAGAACTTAGATTATGCTCAAGCTGGTGACAACATTGGTGCGTTATTACGTGGTATTCAACGTGAAGACATCCAACGTGGTCAAGTATTGGCTGCTCCTGGTTCAATCACTCCTCATACTAAATTTAAAGCGCAAGTTTACGTTTTATCTAAAGAAGAGGGTGGACGTCATACACCATTCTTAACTAACTACCGTCCACAATTCTACTTCCGTACTACTGACATCACTGGTGTGATTACTTTACCAGAAGATGTAGCTATGGTTATGCCTGGTGACAACGTTGATATGGACGTTGAATTAATCCACCCAGTTGCGATCGAAGATGGTACTAAATTCTCTATCCGTGAAGGTGGACGTACTGTAGGTGCGGGTACAATCACTTCAATCGAAGATTAATTTATCATAATTAATCTTTAAAATTAAATTTGCAAATTGAAAGGAAGACTAGGTGACGACCTGGTCTTCTTTTTTTCAATTTTAGGCATTCATTATATGTTATGGATATGGCATTGTATAGAAAATTATATTTAAAAATAGGAGCAGTGATTTTACTGGGTAATTATAAATTTAAGAGTGGGTTATTAGCTATAGGAGGAACTGTTGTCGCAATGCTATTATTCAATTATTTTAGTAAAGATAAAAATATCGAAGCGGCCGTCTACTCTTGGTATGATCTACAAGTTGAAAATGTTGATCATACAGTAGAAGCAATGAGTACGCATGACATCGATTCGATTTATCAATTCGTTTCGAGTAATCATTTGTCTGATGACCAGTTTGTTGGCCAATTAAATCAATTTGTGAATCAAGTGAATGAAGCTAATAAGCGAGTTTACTTCTTAAATGGGGAGGCCGAATGGGCACTAATTGAAGAAAAGAATGAATTAATTACCTATGTTAAAGAGGTCATTGAATATAAAGAAGCTGGCCATCCGGTGCAAGGATTTGTCTTAGATATTGAACCTCAATCTTTAGAAGAATATCAAGATGATCCCAAAGCTGTTTGGGGAACCTTAGCAGATAATTTAAAAGAAGTTTACAGTCTAACAAAAGCAACGAATATGGAACTGATTGTTTGCCTACCATATTATCTAGACACAGAAGGGTTCGATGAAGAATTAGAAGCAATTATTTCAGAAGCTTCCGATGAGGTAGCCATTATGAATTATTATCGTGGTAAAGAAATTGATCATATTGCTAAAGAAGTAAGTATGAGTAAGCAATATGATAAGTCCATTCAAACGGTTTATGAATTACAACAAGTTGGTATTGCTAACTTGACAGCACAAAATACTTTCCATTACGAGGGGCTAGTAGCGATGATTGAAAACTTTGAGGCTCTAACTAATCATTATGGCAATCAAGAAATTCATTTAGGTATACATGAATTTAATAGTTTGCTAGAGCTAACAGCTTTAGAAGAGGGGTAATTTTTTGATTTGGGAATTTAATTTTCTATTGTTTTACTTAATCCTACTGGTTATTATCAGTATATTCACTTATTTTTCGATATCCTTATACCATCGCTATACTAATTTCTCTGCTAAGAGAAGCGATAAGGAAAAAGAAGAGATGCGCAAGTGGATTATAGAGGTGAAGGGTTTAAATTATGACAGTGAGACTTTCTATCGTGATGTGACATCTCCCAAGAAGATGATTGTATTTTTGGAGATTGCTAAGGAATTACTTAATGGTAGCCTGAAAGATAATGATTTGATCAAAGATTTCATTGATAAGTCATACAAAGATTGGCTAAGAGTCGGCCAGTACTATTTAAAAGAATCTTCAACCCATAAGCTTATTATGCCTATGCAACGAGTAAGTTACCATTTAGGCAAGAGGGCAGGGATACGACTGAGTTGGAATCAATACTATTGAAGATCCCTCTACAATCGTCAATATATTCTAAGAATCACGCTTTTGCGGCTTTAACTAGTTTAGGCAATCCTCATTCAGTGGTAAAAGGACTTGAGCAGTTGAGTCGTGAAGATTTAACACCCTTAAATACAAAATTAATCACGGATAGTCTATTAGCTTTTACTGGTGACTTTGATGAGTTACTACACTTACTAGACACGAATTGGAGTCAGTTGTCATCGCATTATCAAACTGCTATCATTGATTTTGCTCGTATCAAGGGTTCAGCACAATTCCAACAGTTCTTGCTGCCATACTTAGATGGTGAAACAGAAGATGTTGATTATATATGTGCTGTACTCAGATATTATGGAAAAATCGAGACCGAAGAAGCTTATCCATATATCTTATCATGGGCTAATAATGATGATGTGAATTATATAGCATGTACCGGTGTAGCAACGAGTACTTTAATAGCCTATCCTGGTCAAGAAACGATCGAGCAACTAATAAGGAATGTTACATCAAGAGATTGGTATGTACGTCGGAACGCTGCTGAAGCTTTAAGTAAATTAGTAGATCAACCACAACGACTATCATCAGTATTTGAAGGTGAAGATCAATATACGATTGATCAATTGACCTATTATTATGAAAAAAGGGGATTAAGTTATGAATATTGATCTGTTATTTCAAATCTCAGAAAAGTTTTTCTTAGGCTACTTAATTTTTTACATGACTTATATCTTAATAGGTAACATCATGGCTATGGTGAAACTTTATAAACGACGACAAACAAAACTATTGATGAACCAATTAGACCATGAGTATTATTACCCAGTATCCATTGTCGTACCTGCTTTTAATGAAAGTGAAACGATAATAACAACAATCGATAACTTACTGCATTTAGACTATAAAATTTATGAAATTATCGTAGTAGACGATGGATCAACTGATGATACTGCTCAGAAGGTAATTGAACGATTTAATATGGTGAAAAATGATGTCCCCATTCGCCTACAAGTACCTTCCCAACCGATCGAATCAGTTTATGGCATATCGAAAGGTGGAAAAACCATTAAACTGATCCGAAAAGTTAATGGCGGTAATAAGGCTGATGCGGTAAATGCGGGGATTAATGCGAGTGAATATCCATATTTCGTATCGATGGATGCAGATGAGGTCTTACAAGCCGATGCGCTAAAGAATGCCATTCAATTATTCTTCGAAGATGATCGTACAGTAGCTGTTGGGGGACTGTTGGGTATTGCTAATGATGTCGTCTTTAAAGATGCTTATCCAGTAGAAACACCTTTACCAAAAAACTTGGTTGCCGCAATGCAAACCTTGGAATACGGCCGTGCATTTATGGGGTCGCGTATATCTAGTGATGCCTTTAATGCAAATTTAAATATATCTGGCGGTTTTGGTTTATTCAAAAAACAAGCAGTAATTGATATCAATGGGTACGACCCTAATAGTGTTGCGGAAGATATGGACTTAGCTTTACGACTACATCGTCACCATGTCGAGAATGATATTCCTTATAAGATTCGTTTTGCTGAAGATGCAGTATGTTGGACGCAAGCGCCTTTCTCAATGGATGACCTAGCGAAACAACGTGCTCGTTGGCATCGTGGTTTGATGCAAACGATGTGGGCCCATAAATCTATTCTTCTAAATCCAAATTATGGCTTACTAGGCTTGTTATCTTACCCGTACTTTTTGATGTATGAACTTTTAGCGCCGTTTATTGAACTGCTTGGTTTATTTATCATCCTCTTAGGTCTTTACTTAGGGATGATCAATATCTTGATGATGCTGATATTAATAGGCTTATACTTCATATTTAATTTGTTCCAGACTATGGCCTTCTTTGTTGGGCGATACTTTATTCAAGATTACAAAAGTTATCCGGGAGAAGTTGCGAAAGCTTTCTTTGTGACGACTTTGGATGCCTTCTTCTTCAGATCTTACTTGTTGTGGGTACGATTATATTCGGTATTCACTTATCATGCAAAACTACATTCGTGGGCGCCAATTGAACGTGGCACTATCGAAGACCAGAGCGTAAATGACTAGGGTTTAACTTTTAGCTAACAAGATGAATTTTGATATACAAAAAGACCAGGTAAGTTAGATACAATTTCCAACTTACCTGGTTTTTCATTTTAGTGAAATGGGTTATAAAACCGGCCTTGGTTAACTCTAAACAACCATAATCCAAGTCCAACCAATAAACCTGTCACAATCAAGGCGATGATATCAGCCTGTTTAAAAGGTCTAGCTCTATACCAAGTCCGTTTATCTCCCTTTCCAAACCGTCGTAACTCCATAGCTTGGCTGATTACTTCAATCCGATCTAATGAAGAAAAGATGAGGGGCATAATCACTTGTGCCGACCGTTTCACTCTTACAGTCAAGCCAGCCTTGTTAGACATCTCAATCCCTCGTGCCTGTTGGCTTTGTCTTACTGCGAAGAATTGGCTCTGGATATCTGGTATATACCGTAAGGCTAAAGCGACTGCGTATGAAATCCGGTAGGAAATGCCAATTCTATTCAGTGATGAAGCAAATTCGCTGGGATTCGTCGTTAATATGAAGATTAAGGCTAACGGAATCGTTGAAAAGTACTTAATCAGCAGATTGAATTCATAGAAAATTTGTTCCCAAGTTAATGTGTATCTACCGATACCTTCCCATATCACCGTACGAGATTGATAGAGATCAACACCATACTCCGGTTCAAAAATATAAACGGTAATTAAATTCAGGACGGAGAAGACTAGAACAAAATAGATGACCATCCGTACTTCACTCCACCTGATTTGAGAAATATAGAAGAGTAATAAAGATAGAACAGCTAAAGCTAGTAAAAAACGTGTATCATAAGATGTCATTGCGATTACAGAAAGTAAGATAAAGGCAATGAGCTTTGTTGCCCCAGATAAACGGTGAAGAGGAGAATCCTTTTTGATATAACCAAAACTTTGACCATGCTTATTCACTATTTATTTCATCTCCATCCCAAGTGTTTGAAAGTTTTCTTATTTTTGCTTGTCGTTCATATTGAATGAACTGGTCAATAAAGTCTGCTGCTTTAATAAAAGGTAACGTCCTCCCTAAATCATACAGAGATGTAGGTGCTAGGTGTGCTTGGGCCATCAAGTTTTCATCCGTTAACACCGCAGCTGGACGCATATCACCCATAACCTGACCGTCGTGGAAGACAATCGTCCGGTTGGTATACTCCTGAATCAAATGCATATCATGGGTGATCATCAGAATCGTAATTTCTTGATCTCGGTTTAACCCCTTGATAAACCGCATCATATCCGTATAATGTTTATAATCTTGACCAGCTGTGGGTTCATCTAAAATCAAGACTTTAGGATCTAATACTAGAATACTTGCAATTGTTGCCCGTCGTTTTTGCCCATAAGATAAGGCCGAAATTGGCCAGTTCCTGTATGGATATAAGCCACAAATTCGCAAGGCATCAGCCACTTTTTCAGTTAAACCATCTGCATTATTCTCGTACAAGCCGCGGTTTACTAATCCAGACGCAACCTCGTCGAATAAGATATTTTTAGAAATCATGAGATTTGGGTTCTGCATCACATAACCAACTGAATCTGCAATTTCTTTAATCGATAGTGAACTTAAATCCTTTTGGAAAAGAGTCATTCTGCCTGAATCTGGTTGTTCAAAGCCACATATAAGTTTTGCAAGGGTAGATTTACCAGCCCCATTTGTTCCAACAATAGAAATCATTTCACCTGCATGAATAGTCAACTCTAAATTGGAAATTAGAGGCGTGCTATCATAAGAAAAGTAAAGCTCTTCTATTTTTAATATAGGGTCTTTCTTTGTATTAATAGGTGTTTCTTCATTATTAGCAATCCATTTAGATAGCTTGTTCGCTACTGTAGGTGTCACCATATTGGGACGAAACCGACCTAAATTAGGGACATCTTGGATAGGTACACCTGCATAATTAAAGGCGTCTAAATATAAAGGTTGGCGTACACCGATTTGTTTCAATAAGTCAGACCGCAACAAGGCATCAACGGACATATCAGCAAGAAGATGACCATTATCGATTACGAGTACACGGTCAAAGTCGGCGACTAAGGCTTCTTCTAGACGGTGCTCGATGACTACCGTAGTTAATTCTTTTTCCTGGTTTAATTTGGCGATCAATTCCATGGTCGCTAAACCACTTGCAGGGTCTAAGTTGGCTAAAGGCTCATCAAATAAAACGATGGGTGACTCGTCAATTAAGACCCCGCCAATGGATACCCGCTGCTTTTGTCCGCCTGATAAAGATTGCGGGGTAAGGTCCAAAAGGTCCACAAGATCAAGCGTATTGGCCCAACCCGCCACACTAGACATCATGCTAGCTTGGTCTACTTGGTCATTTTCCAAGGCGAAAGCCAGGTCTTCAGCTACTGTTAGGCCGACAAATTGGGCGTCAGTATCTTGTAGAACGGTGCCGACGTTTAGTGATAAGTCAAAAATGGATTTGCTAGCGGAATTTACGCCATTGATCAAGACTTGACCGGTTAAATCGCCTTCAAAAGTATTGGGAATTTGCCCGTTGATAAGCTTACCAATAGTTGACTTACCAGACCCAGAAGCACCAATTATTAAAACTTTCTCTCCTTGCTGGATAGAGAAAGAGATGTCGGTGAGGTTTTTCTCTGCTTGACTAGCATATTTAAAAGAGATGTGTTTAAATTCAATAGCCGGCGACAGATTACTGTCCACCGGCCGATTGTTCTTTGCAAGATTCATCATAGTAAAACTTCCTATTAATTTTCTTTACGTAAAGTACCAGATTTGGTCCGTGTACCAGCATACCCCTTTAATAATAAAGTACCGATGATACCAACTGCTATTGTATTTAAGCTAGCAGATACAATACCTTGAACGAATACTTTAGAGGCTGGCTCAGAGTAAATAAAGATATCTAAGGCAGGCGCTAGAAGTGCCCATGCTAGTAAGTTGACAACAATTTGACCAATATTAAAGGTAATGATATCTTTTTTTGTGAAAAAACCTTGACTCACTTTAAGTTTACGACCGATAAGGCCATAGCCAAAACCAGTAAAACCAGATGTCAGTACCCAAGACCACCATAAACCGTAAGTAAGTAAGTCTTTAATGGCATGACCAATTAAACCAATCAATAAACCTGCGAAAGGACCAAAGACAGTTGCCATTAAGGCCAAGAACGGGTAAGTTGTTTCAATAGAGGTATTTGGTACACCAGTTGGGATGGATAAAAAGCGACCTAAAATAAAGAAGACTGCTGCCCCAATACCAATAGCTACTAAGCTTGTAATAGATGATTGATTATTCTTCATAATGTTTTCTCCTCATTTATTTCTTCTATATAATAGCACTTATCAATGAATTCTAATACCTAGCAATTAAATTTTGTTAATTTCAATGTTCCAATCGATACCCGTACCGACGCCATATGTTTCAGAGAAGTTCTGTTGGTTGATAGCCACGCCTAAGTTTAGGAGCGAATTGATATAACCTACAGGCTCCCCCACTGCAACATCTGCGAAAGAATGACCAAATAGAATGTGGTTTTGGTAATGCTTAATACCGTTGTGATATATTGTCACCGAAATAGTATCGCCGTTTTGAATACCTGCTTCTTTTAACATGCTAGAAGGGATATTAGTCCATAGTGAGCCAAAGCGTATATCTAGAATATCGATAGTACCATAAATTTTATGGTCAACAAGACGTAATTCTCCAAGTTCAAAGCTAGTAATCTCTGAAATGGCAATCTCATTTTTCAAATCATTATAGTAAGTTTCATCTTGGGCTAGTTTTGCACCGTTATAAACGTAAACGTCGCGGCCATGAAAGGTGTGTGACTCTTCAGAATGGGGTAAACGGTTTTTAATTTCATCAATTTCCTTCACTGATTCTAACCCAATATGATTTGCTACATGTGTTAAGGTGCCATTATCTGGTGTCACAATATAATGGCCAGTTTTCGTTTTTGCTACCACTGATTTACGCGCAGAACCCACACCAGGGTCGACAACAGAAACGAAGACAGTTTGCGGAGGCCAATATTTAATAGTTTGCAGTAAACGGTAAGAGGCAGCAAAGATATCGTAAGCAGGGATCTCATGTGTAAGATTAGCGATTGTTAGCTTAGGATCAACTGTGTAAGCTACGCCGTACATTGCAGCGACTGCACCATCAGCCAAACCGAAATCTGTTTGTAAAACTAGAAAGTTATTCGTCATTTTGTATCCTCCAGTATATCAAAAATCCTTTTATAGGCTTATCATACGCAATTTAATACGAATTAACAATCTTTGAAAAGCTAATTAAGCTAGTTAAATACTATCGAAGGTGATAGGCATAGCAAAATATTACTGAGGCTAGTATATGATTTTTGAACAGCCTTTTGGTAAAATATAAACTATGAGCATTTAATCCTATACTATATATAGAAGAAAAAGTTTATGGCCTAACACCACATTAGGATAATAGTCAATAATTTAGTAAACTTAAAACTACATTGGTTATATAGTAGAAAAAACGGGGAGAGGATATCATGACACAACAATTTCCAAAGCAAAGTTTATTGGAAGTATTAACAGCTTATAAGGATGATCAAAACCCACTTACCACTTTACAGTTGCTCACAACGATGGCTACAGCTAGCCTATATGCAATCCGTCAGAAGACAACACCAGCAGATCAAGCTGTGTGGCTCACATATGAAAAAGATGATGGCCATAAAGAGTTAGTAACATTTACTGAGGAGGCACAAGCAAATACATATATAGATGAAAGCCAAAATGTAATTGTTGAACAAGTTACTTTTAAACAAATCGCCTTGATGGTGCTGGCTAAAGATAACTTAATAAATAGCTTTATCGTAAATCCAAATACAACTAAAGCAAAATTTAATCAAGATATTATTCAAAAAATATGGCAGTATGCGATTAAACATGTATAATGTACCTGTTGGAATATGATACAGTAGGGTGCGTTGCTAAGAAACGACAACCAACTGGGAAAGTATTTTTTGAAATGACACACTAGGAAGCGTTGACAATATAAGCTTGAAAAAGGCCTTTCATACAAAAATGCTGAAGAATAAGCATTTTTTTTGAAAGAAATACGAGAAAAAGCTTGCGCTGTCTAGTTTTATTTTGTATACTAATTGGGTGCCGTTTTATACGGAACAACAGTATTCACGTGAAAACGTTGATACACCAATAAGCAGTGATGTATGAGGTTGCGACACACCCGGTACCATTGCCATAAGGGTGGCCGGTAATTCATACGGAGCAAGTCAAATTTAAAATATGACGAGGAGGAAAAAGTCATGGCAAAACAAAAAATTCGTATTCGTTTAAAAGCTTACGAACATCGTGCATTAGATCAATCAGCAGCTAAAATTGTTGATACTGCACAACGTACAGGAGCAGAAGTATCAGGTCCAATTCCATTGCCTACTGAACGCTCATTATTCACAGTAATCCGTGCAACGCACAAATACAAGGATTCACGTGAACAATTCGAAATGCGTACGCACAAACGTTTAATCGATATCGTTAACCCAACACCTAAAACTGTTGATGCGTTAATGAAATTAGATTTACCATCAGGCGTAGACATCGAAATTAAATTATAATCCAGAATCATCGCAATAAATTCGTTAACCCAATTATTAAATAAAAATTATACGGAGGTGTACTCATGACTAAAGGAATCTTAGGAAAAAAAGTAGGTATGACACAATTCTTTACAGAGACTGGTGAATTAGTACCGGTTACAGTTATCGAAGCACAACCAAACGTTGTTTTACAAACTAAAACAAACGAAACTGATGGCTACGAAGCTATCCAAGTTGGTTTTGATGACAAACGTGAAGTATTGGCAAACAAACCTCACAAAGGTCATGTAGCAAAAGCAGAAACTACTCCTAAGCGCTTCATTAAAGAATTCAAAGATGTTGAGCTAGGAGATTACGAAGTTGGATCAGAAATCAAGGTTGATATCTTCCAAGCAGGAGACATCGTTGATGTTACGGGTACTTCAAAAGGTAAAGGATTCCAAGGTGCTATTAAGCGTCATGGACAAGCGCGTGGACCTATGTCACATGGTTCTCATTACCACCGTAGCCCAGGTTCAATGGGTATGGCATCAGATGCTTCTAAAGTATTCAAAGGTAAAAACTTACCAGGACAAACTGGTGGTACGCAAATTACTATCCAAAACTTAGAAATCGTTAAAGTAGATGTAGAACGCAACGTAATCTTGATCAAAGGGAACGTTCCAGGTGCTAAAAAATCTATGGTAACAATCAAGTCTGCAGTTAAATCTGCTGAATAATATTGGGAAGGAGGAACAGTTTCATGGCAAACATTACATTATTTAAACAAGATGGTTCACAAGCCGGCGAAATTACATTAAACGATGAAATCTTCGCAATTGAACCAAATGAAAATGCAATCTACGATGTAGTTATTATGCAACAAGCTTCATTACGTCAAGGTACTCACAAAGTTAAAGGACGTTCAGAAGTTAGCGGTGGTGGACGTAAACCATGGCGTCAAAAAGGTACAGGTCGTGCTCGTCAAGGTTCAATCCGCTCTCCACAATGGGTAGGCGGTGGCCGTGCATTCGGACCAACACCTCGTTCATATGCTTACAAATTACCTCGTAAAGTTCGTCGTTTAGCTTTACGTTCTGCATTATCTAATAAAGTAGCAGAAAACAACTTCATCGTTGTTGATGAATTAGCATTCGAAACACCAAAAACTAAATTATTCCAAGAAGTGTTGAATAACTTACAAGTTGAAAATAAAGTTTTAGTTGTCATTAACAAAGACAATGACAACGCACAATTATCAGCTCGTAACTTACCAAACGTAAAAGTAGTTGATGAAAACAATGTTAACGTGTACGACTTAGTTAACGCTGAAAAAGTCATCATTACCAAAGCAGCACTTTCTAACGTAGAGGAGGTACTAGCATAATGTTGGCAAACGACGTAATCATTCGCCCAGTCATCACAGAGGAATCTATGTTGAAAATGGACGAAAATAAATACACTTTTGAAGTTGCTGTTAAAGCAAACAAAACAGAAGTTAAACAAGCAATCGAAGAATTGTTCAACGTAGACGTGAAAAACGTAAATATCATGAACGTTCGCGGTAAATTAAAACGAATGGGACGTTTTGCTGGTTACACACGCAAACGCCGTAAAGCAATCGTAACTATTGCTGAAGGTCAATCAATCGAAATCTTCGGAAACGAAACAGAATAATTAAGATAGGAGGAAATTCACGTGGCGATAAAAACATATAAAGCAACGACTAACGGTCGTCGTAACATGTCAGGTTCAGATTTCTCAGAAATCACAAAAACAACACCTGAAAAATCATTGTTAGAATCACAAAGCAGACGTGCTGGTCGTAACAACAACGGTCGCATTACAGTTCGTCATCACGGTGGTGGACACAAACAAGCTTACCGTATCATTGACTTCAAACGTAATAAAGACAACGTTGAAGGTGTAGTGAAAGCTATTGAATACGATCCAAACCGTTCAGCTAACATTGCATTAATCCACTATATAGATGGTGTTAAAGCTTACATCATTGCACCTAAAGGCTTACAGGTAGGTGCTCGTATTTCTTCTGGTGAATCAGCAGATATCAAAGTTGGTAATGCATTACCATTGAAAAACATCCCTGTTGGTACTTCAGTACATAACATTGAAACTAAACCTGGTAAAGGTGGACAATTAGTTCGCTCTGCTGGTGCTAGCGCTCAAGTGTTAGGTAAAGAAGACAAATACGTATTGGTTAAACTAGCTTCTGGTGAAGTTCGTATGATCTTAGGTACTTGCCGTGCAACAGTTGGGGTTGTAGGTAACGAACAACACAGCTTAATTAACGTAGGTAAAGCAGGACGCTCTCGTTGGGCAGGTAAACGACCAACAGTTCGTGGTTCTGTAATGAACCCTAACGATCACCCTCACGGTGGTGGTGAAGGTAAAGCTCCAGTAGGACGTCCAAGTCCAATGACACCATGGGGTAAACCTGCACGTGGTATTAAGACTCGTGATAAGAACGCACGTAGCAATAAATTAATTGTACGTCGTCGTAACTCTAAGTAATCACATTAAATAGGATAGCGAAGGGAGCCAAACACATATGAGCCGTAGCTTGAAAAAAGGACCTTTTTGTGATGACCATTTAATGAAAAAAGTGGTTGCACAACAAGACGCACAAAAGAAACAAGTAATTAAAACATGGTCACGTCGTTCAACAATTTTCCCTAACTTTGTTGGGTTAACAATTGCTGTATATGATGGCCGTAAACATGTACCAGTTTATATCCAAGAAGATATGGTAGGTCACAAATTAGGTGAATTTGTACCAACTCGTACATACAAAGGACATGGCGCTGACGACAAAACAACTCGTCGTTAATCTGAGAGGAGGAAATAAAGAATGGCAGAACAAATTACATCTGCAAAAGCAACTGCAAACACAGTTCGCGTTTCTGCTCGTAAAGCACGTTTAGTTGTTGACTTAATCCGCAATAAGACTGTCGGTGAAGCTATTGCAATCTTAAAAAACACTCCTCGTTCAGCATCTCCTGCTGTAGAGAAAGTGTTAATGTCTGCAATTGCTAACGCAGAACACAACTTTGGCTTAGAGCCAGCAAACTTAGTAGTAAGCGAAGCATTCGTAAATGAAGGACCGACAATGAAACGTTTTCGTCCACGTGCGAAAGGCGCTGCTTCTAGAATCAACAAACGTACAAGCCACATTACAGTGGTAGTAAAAACAGCAGAGGAGGCATAATTAATGGGACAAAAGATTAATCCTATCGGTATGCGTATCGGCGTTATCAAAGATTGGGACGCTCGTTGGTATGCAGAAAAAGACTTTGCAGATACTTTACACGAAGACTTACATATCCGCGAATATATCGCTGAAACATTAAAAGATGCTTCTGTATCTCAAGTTGAAATTGAACGTGCTGCAAACAAAGTTAACGTAAACATCCACACTGCTAAACCAGGTATGGTTATCGGTAAAGGTGGTTCAGAAGTTGATGCATTACGTAAAAGCTTAAGCAACCGTACAGGTAAAAAAGTACATATCAACATTGTAGAAATTAAAAAACCTGAATTAGATGCTAAATTAGTTGGTGAGTCAATTGCTCAACAATTAGAAAACCGTGTAGCTTTCCGTCGTGCGCAAAAACAAGCAATTCAACGCACAATGAAATCTGGAGCTAAAGGTATCAAAGTACAAATCTCAGGTCGCTTGAATGGTGCCGACATGGCGCGTTCAGAAACTCAAGTAGAAGGAACTGTTCCATTGCATACATTGCGTGCGGACATCGACTACTCATGGGAAGAAGCCGACACTACTTACGGTAAAATCGGTATTAAAACATGGGTATGCCGTGGTGAAATCCTTCCAACAAAAAATAATCAAGGGGAGGCTTAAAACATGTTAGTACCTAAACGTGTAAAACACAGACGTGAATTCCGTGGCAAAATGCGTGGTGAAGCTAAAGGTGGAAAAGAAATTGCATACGGTGAATACGGTCTGCAAGCATTAGATTCAGCATGGATCACAAACCGTCAAATTGAAGCATCTCGTATTGCTATGACACGTTATATGAAACGTGGTGGGAAAGTATGGATTAAAATCTTCCCACATAAATCTTATACAGCTAAAGCAATTGGTGTTCGTATGGGTTCTGGTAAAGGTGCTCCTGAAGGTTGGGTATCTCCAGTTAAGCGTGGTAAAATCTTATTTGAAGTTGCCGGCGTTCCAGAAGAAGTCGCTAAAGAAGCATTGCGTTTAGCATCTCACAAATTACCTATTCGTACAAAAATCGTAAAACGTGAAATTGGTGGTGAATCTAATGACTAAATTTACAGATATTAAAGATCTTTCCACTGCTGAACTTACTGCTAAAGAACAAGAATTTCGTCAAGAATTATTCAACTTAAGATTCCAATTGGCAACTGGTCAATTAGAAAACACAGCTCGTATTAAAGCTGTTCGTAAAGATATCGCACGTGTAAAAACTGCGTTACGTAATCAAGAAGCGTAAGAAAATTCAGTAAAGGAGGAAACCTGTCCATGGAAGAACGTAATAACCGTAAAGTGTTACAAGGTCGTGTTGTTTCTGACAAAATGGAGAAAACAATCACTGTCCAAGTTGATACTTTCAAATTCCATCCAACGTACGGTAAACGTATAAAATATTCTAAAAAATACAAAGCACATGATGAAAACAATTCAGCAAAAATGGGTGACATCGTTCGCATCGCGGAAACTCGTCCATTATCAAAAGACAAATACTTCCGTCTTGTTGAAATCGTTGAAGAATCAATCATTATTTAATAACAACTGGAAGGAGGTACTCTATAAATGATTCAATCAGAAACTCGTTTAAAAGTAGCAGATAACTCAGGCGCACGTGAAGTCCTAACGATTAAAGTATTAGGCGGATCTGGTCGTAAAACTGCAAACATTGGTGATGTTGTCGTGGCAACTGTAAAAAATGCAACACCAGGTGGAGTTGTCAAAAAAGGTGATGTAGTTAAAGCAGTTATCGTTCGTACTAAGAGCGGCGTTCGTCGTCCAGATGGTTCTTACATCAAATTCGACGAAAATGCATGTGTAATTATTCGTGACGATAAATCTCCTCGTGGAACACGTATCTTTGGTCCAGTTGCACGTGAATTACGTGACAACAACTATATGCGTATTATTTCATTAGCTCCAGAAGTAATCTAAAATCTGAAGAAAATAAGGAGGTGGCCGTTTAAATGAAAGTAAAAGCAAATGACACAGTTATCGTTATTGCCGGTAAAGATAAAGGCAAACAAGGTCGTGTAAAACAAGCTTTGCCAAAAGCAGACAAAGTTGTTGTTGAAGGTGTAAACATCGTGAAAAAACATCAACGTCCAACTCAAATGAACCCTCAAGGCGGTATCATTGAAGTTGAAGCACCTATTCATGTATCTAACGTACAACTAGTAGATCCTAAAACAGGCGAAGCAACACGTGTTGGTTACCAAGAAAAAGATGGTAAACGTGTTCGAGTAGCGAAAAAATCAGGCGAAGTAATCGCTGAAGCAGTATCAGGAGAGGAGGACGCTGAATAATGACTAATCGTCTACAAGAAAAATATAAAAATGAAGTAGTACCATCATTGATTGAAAAATTTAACTATAGCTCGATCATGCAAGCACCTAAATTAGATAAAATCGTTATCAATATGGGTGTTGGTGATGCAGTATCTAACGCGAAAAACTTAGAAAACGCTGTTGAAGAATTAACATTAATTTCTGGTCAAAAACCAGTTATTACAACTGCTAAGAAATCAATCGCTGGTTTCCGTTTACGTGATGGTATGCCAATCGGTACTAAAGTTACTTTACGTGGTGAACGTATGTATGAATTCTTCGATAAATTAGTAACAGTTTCACTACCTCGTGTACGTGACTTCCGTGGTATCAGCAACCGCTCATTCGATGGACGTGGTAACTATACTTTAGGTATCCGTGAACAATTGATCTTCCCAGAAATCGACTTTGATAAAGTATCAAAAGTTCGTGGTATGGACATCGTAATTGTTACAACTGCAGAATCTGACGAAGAATCATTAGAATTATTAACGCAACTAGGAATGCCATTCCAAAAATAATAAAGTCTTGAAGGAGGCGTGAGTAATTTGGCAAAAAAATCAATGATCGAAAAGAACAAGAAACCAGCTAAATATTCTACTCAAGAATATACTCGTTGTGAACGTTGTGGACGCCCACATTCAGTTTACCGTAAATTTAAATTATGCCGTATTTGCCTTCGTGAACTTGCCTATAAAGGGGAAATTCCTGGAGTCAAAAAAGCAAGCTGGTAAATTGCTGGTAATTAAGTAAAGGAGGGTGTACTCGTAATGGTCATGACTGATCCAATTGCGGACTTTTTAACACGTATTCGTAACGCCAACATGGTGCGCCACGAATCATTCGAAAGTCCATCATCAAAAATCAAAGAAAATATTGCTGCTATCCTTAAAGAAGAAGGATATATCAAAGATTACGAAATCATCGAAGATGATAAACAAAATGTTATCCGTGTGTTCATGAAATACACTAACGATAACCAACGAGTAATCACAAACTTAAAACGTATCTCTAAACCTGGTTTACGTGTATACGCGAAAAGTGATCAAATTCCTAAAGTTTTAAATGGCTTAGGTACTGCATTAGTTTCAACATCTGAAGGTGTTATTACTGATAAAGCAGCTCGTGCTAAAAACATCGGTGGCGAAGTTTTAGCTTACGTTTGGTAATTAATAAAAATAAAAACAACATTATTGAAAGGCAGGTGCAGTCTAGATGAGTCGTATTGGTAATAAAGTTATCGAGATTCCTAGTAACGTAACCGTAGAAAAAGCTGGTTCAACTATCACTGTTAAAGGCCCTAAAGGCGAATTATCACGTGAGTTCAACCCTGTAATTGATGTTCAAATCGGCGAAAAAGAAATTACTTTCACTCGTCCAAATGATCAGAAAGATGTACGTTCTATTCACGGAACTACTCGTGCATTAGTAAACAACATGGTTGTTGGAGTTTCTGAAGGATTTGAAAAGAAACTTGAAATGACTGGTGTTGGTTACCGTGCACAATTAGCAGGGAACAAATTAACTTTAAACGTTGGTTTATCTCACCCAGTTGAATTTGTAGCGCCAGAAGGCGTTGAAATTGAAGTACCAACAAATACTACAATTAACGTAAAAGGTATCAACAAAGAAGTTGTTGGTGAATTAGCAGCGAATATCCGCTCAACTCGTTTACCAGAGCCATATAAAGGTAAAGGTATTCACTACGTTGGCGAATACATTCGTCGTAAAGAAGGTAAAACTGGTAAATAATTGTAATGTTTTACAATTATTTCCTTTTACTTGTATCCAAATTATATATAAACTAAGGGTGACGATGTCATCCTAACAAATCTAACAAAGAGGTGACTATTTTGATTAGCAAACCAGATAAAAATAAATTACGTCAAAAGCGCCACGCGCGTGTACGTCGCAACATTTCTGGAACAGCAGAGTGCCCACGCTTGAACGTATTCCGTTCTAATAAACACATCTACGCTCAATTAATTGATGACGTAGCGGGTGTTACTGTAGCGAGTGCCTCTACAAATGAAGAAACATTATCAGCCGCAACTAAAACTGAAAGTGCAGCATTAGTTGGTAAAGCTATCGCTGAACGCGGTGTAGCAGCAGGTATTAAAGAAGTTAAATTTGACCGTGGTGGATACCAATATCACGGACGTGTACAAGCTCTAGCAGACGCTGCTCGTGAAAACGGCTTAGAATTTTAGGAAAAGGAGGAAGCCAAGAACATGACAAACACATTTCAAGAATTAAACATTAACGAAAATGACCTTGAAGAACGCGTTGTTGCCATTAATCGTGTTGCTAAAACCGTTAAAGGTGGACGTCGTATGAACTTCGGTGCCGTTGTTGTTGTCGGTGATAGAAATGGCCATGTTGGTCTAGGTACAGGTAAAGCTGCCGAAGTACCAGAAGCAATTCGTAAAGCGGTTGAAGATGGTAAGAAAAACTTAATTACTATACCTCGTGCAGGATCAACTGTTCCTCATGAAGTTATCGGTAAATTTAACGGTGGTAATGTATTACTTAAACCAGCTCAAGCCGGTTCTGGTATCGCTGCTGGTGGTCCTGTTCGTGCCGTAGTTGAATTAGGTGGTATTGGAGATATTACATCTAAATCTTTAGGTTCTAACTCACCAATTAACATCGTACGTGCTACTTTAGAAGCTATCAAATCATTAAAATCTCCGGAAGATGTTGCTGCATTACGTGGTAAATCTGTGGAAGAATTATTAGGTTAAGGGGGAAATTCGAATGACTGAAGTAAAAATTACTTTGAAACGCAGTTTAATTGGACGTCCTCAAGACCAAATTAAAACAGCTCAAGCACTAGGTTTAACAAAAGTTGGTAAATCAGTTGTTAAAACTCGCAACGAAGCAATCAACGGTATGATTACTAAAATTGCTCACTTAGTAGCTGTTGAAGAAGCATAATCTAGAATAGGAGGTGCCTAACAGGATGAAATTACATGAATTACAACCTTCAGAAGGGTCTCGTCACACACGTCACCGTGTAGGTCGTGGTGCAAGTTCTGGTTGGGGTAAACTATCAAAACGTGGACAAAAAGGTCAAAAACAACGTTCAGGTGGTGGTGTACGTTTAGGTTTCGAAGGTGGACAAACACCATTGTTCCGTCGTATTCCAAAACGTGGATTTACAAACATTAACAGTAAAGAATATGCAATCATCAATCTTGATGACTTAAACGTATTTGAAGATGGCGCTGTAGTAAGCTCTACTGACTTAATCGAAGCAGGTATAGTTAAAAACGAAAAATTCGGTATCAAAGTTTTAGGTAATGGTGAATTAGAACGCAAACTAACCGTTAAAGCAGCTAAATTCTCAGCATCAGCTAAAGAAGCTATTGAAGCCGCTGGGGGTTCAATCGAGGTGATCTAATGTTTCAAATACTGAAAAATGGATTTCAGGATAAGGATATTAGAAGCCGATTAGCATTCACAGCAATTATGTTGATTGTATTCCGTATCGGGGCTAGCATAACTGTCCCGGGCGTGAATGCTGCAGGAATTCAAGAGTTAGCTGAATCTGGTTTATTCAGCCTATTGAACACTCTTGGTGGGGGAGCACTTTCTAGCTACTCCATCTTTTCATTGGGTGTTTCACCGTATATAACCGCTTCAATTATCATTCAACTATTGCAGATGGAGATTATACCTTCATTTACAGAGTGGTCTAAACAAGGTGAAGTTGGTCGACGTAAGTTAAATAGATGGACTAGATACTTTGCAGTAGCAATCGGTTTTTTTCAAGCTTTAGCTATTTCAATAGGATTTAATTCATTATCAGCATTAGGGTTAATAGATAATCCAGGCTTTGTAACTTATTTGTTAATCGCTTTATTTATGACTGCAGGATCTATGTTTGTTGTTTGGATAGGTGAGCAAATCACTGAATATGGGATTGGTAATGGTACCTCAATCATTATCTTCGCTGGTATATTGGCACAAGTTCCCTCAGAATTAACTGCTTACTATCAAAGAAACATTGTAGGTGCTTCAAGCAGTGAACTAAATCAACAAATGGTCTATGCAGGTATTTTCATACTTGTATTTATCCTATTGATAATGTTTGTTATTTTCATGAGTCAAGCGGAACGTAAAATTCCCGTTCGTTATTCTAAACGTGCGAATTCAGCATCGCAAAAGTCTCATTTACCATTAAAAATTAACTCAGCAGGAGTTATTCCAGTGATTTTTGCGTCATCATTAATTATGGTGCCACAAACAGTACTTGGATTATTTGCAGCTGACTATAGTGAAGCTTCTTGGTATAAGATATTGTCAACAATCTTTAATTTGAAAGAACCAGCGGGTATCGCTATTTATGCAATTGTCATTATTTTGTTTACATTCTTCTATGCACACATTCAGATTAATCCTGAACGAGCTGCGGAAAACTTGCAAAAAGCTGGTGGTTATATTCCAAGTATACGCCCAGGTTTAGCAACGAAAGAATATTTACAAAAAATGTTAAATCGTTTAAGTACTGTAGGTTCTATTTTCTTGATGGGTGTAGCGGTTCTACCTTTACTTGGGGCATACTTCTTTGATATGCCACAATCAATTGCATTAGGAGGTACAAGCCTACTAATCGTTGTAGGCGTTGCATTAGATACCGCAAAACAAATTGAAGGGCGTACAATTAAACGTCAATACGTTGGCTTTATCCATAATGAAAAAGACTAATGCGTAACTTGCTTGGGAGGATAATAATGAATATTATTTTAATGGGCTTGCCTGGTGCCGGAAAAGGTACTCAAGCAGCTAAAATTGTCGAAGATTACAAATTTCCACATATTTCTACTGGAGATATGTTTAGATCAGCCATTGCAGAAGACACTGAATTAGGAAACAAAGCGAAATCATTCATGGATGATGGCGCACTAGTTCCTGATGAAGTAACAAATGGTATTGTTGAAGAAAGACTTCAAAAAGAAGATACACAAGCTGGCTTTATGCTAGACGGTTTTCCAAGAACAGAAGCGCAAGCTAAGGAACTTGGCGATATCATGACTCGCTTAAATCGTGACATTGATGCAGTTATTTACTTAGATGTGCCAACTGAAACCTTAAAAGAACGTTTATCAGGTCGCATCATTTGTAGTAACTGTGGCGCAACATACCACAAAGTTTTTAATAAGACAAAAGTAGACGGCGTATGCGATGTTTGCGGAAGCCATGATTTCTACCAACGTGAAGACGATAAACCTGAAGTTGTTGAAAATAGATTGCGTATTAATCAAGAACAACAACAGCCGATTTTAGATTTCTATGAAAATCAAGGTAAGCTTTATCGCATTCCTGGTGATATCGGTATTGACAATGTTTACGCTGAGATCCAAAAGATTTTAGATGAATAATATTTGTTGCTTTGAATCACTAATTATGGTAAGATATTCGGGTTGACTGAACATTTCGTGTTTCTATCCTATAATTCTATTAGTGATTAAACGAATCAACCACCATTAGGAGGAAAGACTTTGTCAAAAGAAGATATGATCGAAATTGAAGGTACTGTGACTGAAACATTACCTAATGCTATGTTTAAGGTCGAATTGGAAAATGGTTATGAAGTTTTAGCGCATATTTCAGGGAAAATGCGTGTAAACTACATCCGTATTTTACCAGGTGACCGTGTAAAAGTTGAGATGTCTCCATATGACTTGACGAAAGGTCGTATCACCTACCGATTCAAGTAATGTAGAGATATATAATCGAGGAGGTATAACTGTGAAAGTAAGAGCATCTGTTAAACCAATGTGTGAACATTGTAAAGTTATTCGCCGTAACGGTAAAGTTATGGTTATTTGTTCTAATCCAAAACATAAACAACGCCAAGGCTAATTAAAGATATTAAAAAGGAGGGTTTTCGTATATGGCTCGTATAGCAGGAGTAGATATTCCACGTGAGAAACGTATCGTTATTGCCTTAACATACATCTATGGTATCGGTAAAACGACTTCTCAAAAAATCTTAGCACAAGCTGAAATTTCAGAAGATACTCGTGTACGTGACTTGACTAACGATGAGTTAGACCGTTTACGTGCAGCAGTAGATTCAATTAAAGTTGAAGGTGATTTACGTCGTGAACGTGCTTTAGACATCAAACGTCTACAAGAAATCGGTTCATACCGTGGTATCCGTCACCGTCGTGGTTTACCAGTTCGTGGTCAAAACACCAAGAACAACGCACGTACGCGTAAAGGTAAAGCTGTCGCAATTCAAGGTAAGAAAAAATAATCTAAAAGGAGGTTAATTATACTATGGCTAAACGTCCAGTTTCTCGCAAACGTCGTTTGAAGAAAAATGTCGAAGCAGGTGTAGCACACATTCATTCTACATTTAACAATACTATCGTTATGATTACTGATGAGCATGGTAATGCAATTTCTTGGTCATCTGCAGGTGCTTTAGGATTTAAAGGTTCTCGTAAATCTACTCCATATGCAGCACAAATGGCTTCAGAAACAGCTTCAAAATCTGCTATGGAACATGGTATGAAATCTGTTGAAGTTTCAGTAAAAGGTCCTGGTTCAGGTCGTGAATCAGCTATTCGTGCTTTACAAGCAGCAGGTCTAGAAGTTACTGCTATTCGCGATGTAACACCTATTCCTCATAATGGTTGCCGTCCTCCAAAACGTCGTCGTGTTTAATCGATTGATGAACTTGGATATGCGATGATACATTTTCTCACGTTTTGAAAGGGGTAATTTGTCGATATGATCGAAATTGAAAAGCCAAATATTGAGACAATTGAAATTAGCGACGATAGTAAATTTGGTAAATTCGTTGTAGAACCATTAGAACGAGGCTATGGAACAACCCTAGGTAATTCATTACGTCGTATCTTGTTGTCCTCATTACCAGGTACAGCAGTTACATCAATCCAAATTGACGATGTTTTGCATGAATACTCAACAGTCCCAGGTGTACGTGAAGACGTTACTGAGATCGTGTTGAATGTAAAACAATTATCATTGAAATTGTATGACGTGGAAGAAAAACAAGTAGAAATTGACATCACAGGTCCAGCTGACGTAACAGCTGCTGATATTATTGCCGATGCTGATTTCGATGTTATGAATCCAGACTTACATATCTGCACGCTTGCTGAAGGCGCTCGTTTTCACATGATTATGAATGTTAAAAACGGACGTGGTTTTGTACGCTCAGAAAACAATAAAGTGGATTCTATGCCAATTGGCGAAATTCCAGTAGATTCTATCTACACACCAATTTCCAAAGTGAACTATCAAGTTGAAAATACTCGTATCGGAGAAATCAATGAATATGATAAATTAACGATGGATATTTGGACTGATGGTACAATTTCACCCGAAGAAGCATTAAGCTTAGCGGCAAAAATCATGACTGAACACTTGGAAGTATTCGTTAACTTAACGGATGAAGCTCGTCAAGTTGAAATTATGGTCGAAAAAGAAGAAACACAAAAAGAAAAGATGCTTGAAATGACTATTGAAGAACTAGACTTATCAGTACGTTCATACAACTGTCTAAAACGTGCAGGCATTAATACTGTTGAAGAATTGACTAACAAATCTGAACCAGAAATGATGAAAGTACGTAACTTGGGTCGTAAGTCTCTTGAAGAAGTTAAAAACAAGCTAGCTGCTCTTGACTTATCTTTACGTCAAGAAGATTAATAAATCATAAAGGAGGATAATGACAATGGGTTACCGTAAATTAGGTCGTAATAGCGCTCAACGTAAAGCTATGTTACGTGACTTAACTACTGATTTAATTATCAATGAACGTATTACTACAACAGAAACTCGTGCGAAAGAAATCCGTCGTACAGCTGAAAAAATGATTACTTTAGGTAAACGTGGAGATTTAGCTGCTCGTCGTCAAGCGAACCAATTTGTTCGTAACGAAATTGCTGATGTTCGCGCTGAAGGTGAAGACATCGTAATCGAGTCTGCTTTACAAAAATTATTCAACGATCTTGGTCCTCGTTACGCTGATCGACAAGGTGGGTACACACGTATCTTAAAAACAGAACCTCGTCGTGGTGATGCTGCACCAATGGTTATTCTTGAATTAGTTTAATAAAACTTTTAGTGATGTATAAAACGGAGTGTCATGATGTTGGTTGTACCTAGTATGGCCGAGTCTAGCTCTATCTACTCCTAGCGCGAATGAGTTCGCTAGGAGTGGAATATATCCATTAGTCTTTTGAATATATCAAGGCCAATTCATATAAGTGAATAATTGGTTCGGCATATGTGTTGTTTAACCAACAGGTGTTTGGTAGCATATATGCTTTTTTATTTTCTAAAGTGGTTGAGGCTAGGGCTCAACCACTTTTTTTGATACAATGGAAATTAAATTTTTGGAAACTTTTTATAAAACCTAAAATTGATGTTCTCTTTTTCCAGTACTATCGATATAATATATGTATTATAATTGCGTGAATTGTCTCTAGCTTCGACAATTTCGTGTTGATCAATGGAGAGGCGAGGATAATGAAGAGAAACTACTTTTCACAGTTTGATACAATTAGATTCTTAGCTATGCTAGGTATCATTTTATATCACTATTTAACACATCGTGTTTCTGGTGGTTTTTTAGGGGTAGATATTTTTCTTGTACTTTCGGGCTATTTAGTGACTAGTCAAATGGAGAGTAAATATGAAGCGAATATCCAGGATTCTTATTTTAAGAAAACTTGGAGGCGTATACGTAAAATTTGGTGGCCTATGGTCGTTATTACGATGGTGGGATTGACTTATTTATTATTATTTAGGCAACCACTTTTGGTTAATATTGGTATTAATCTAACAACGTCTTTGTTATTCGTCAATAATTGGCAACAGATACTCTCTGGTTCATCTTACTTTGCGAATATGTTGCATCCATCACTGACAACACATTATTGGTATATAGCTGTTTATATGCAATTTATGGTTCTATGGCCTTTATTCTTTAATGCTAGTCGACGATTTACGAAAACGAAATGGCAGTCGGGTTTGGTCATGCTCGGTGCTGCACTTTTGTCAGGCATTTTGATGGGCGTGATCTTTACACCTGGTGAGGACCCATCAAGAGTATACTATGGAACGGATACGAGATTTTTTTCTATCGCTCTTGGTGGAGCAGCTGCCCAATTGTTGGATATGGAACAACTAGCTGAATGGTTGAAGGACAGATTTGGTCGCTTTCACCACTTTATTGTTGATGTGGTACTATTAGGCTTATTGGCTATCCTAACTTATGGGATGCTCAAAATGCTTGATGCGTCGACGTTCACCTATTATGGTGGGATGTTTGCCTTTAACCTATTAGCTGCCGTAACGATTAGCTTGTTGACTTATAAAGGCTCTTGGGTTGGTTTTCTATTAAAATTTAAACCCTTGCGATGGTTAGGTCAGCGTACATTCCACATGTATTTATGGTATTACCCAATCAATGTGCTATTCCATATGGTACCTACCAATCAGAATTGGTTTACCAATAGTATTTGGCCACAAGTTATTTTGATTATCGTCCTCTCTTGTTTATCTTATGCCCTACTAGAGGAAAAAAGATGGCCGGTACCGATTTTTAATGAAGTCCCAAACAATGAACCAGTCCGTCTTTTCACGAAGATTCATCAATTATTTAGCCAACCAGCACCTTGGTTGACCCGCATTTTATTCATAGCTTTTACCTTCGTATTTATTGGAGGAGCTAGTGCAGTTGCAATTTCTAAACCAGCAGAAAATGTGACTGTAGAAGAGCAGCAAGCTGCTGAGCAGGCCAAGAAAATTGAAGAATTGAATAAACAAAGGGCTGAGCAAGAAAAACAAGCAGATGCGAGTCTTTCAACTTATAAAAAGAATTTGAGTGAAACGTCATTAGGATTTTACCAAGGTATTCCGGATGACCAGGCTCGGTTTGCTTATCAGTTATCTGTGACTTTCATCGGCGACTCCCTAATGGTGGGCGAATCAGAAGGCTTGTATACCTTGTATCCTAATGCGATTGTTGATGCTGCGGTTGGTCGTCAGTTATATACCTTAGCTGGCTATCCAACTAGCTTAGACAGCCAAGGCATGCTTAAGGATGTCGTCTTAGTTGATCTAGGTGCGAATGGTGGCTTTACATCAGCACAAATCAGTGATTTCTTAGACGAAATTGGTCGAGAGAAAACGATTTTTCTCGTGAATACGCATGTTGATCGCCCTTGGGCAGATGATGTCAATAAAACTTTAGCTCAAGTGGCTAGTGACGATAGCGATTCAATTTACTTACTAGATTGGCATGATTACTATACTAGCCATGCTGAAGCGCCTACTTGGTTAAGTCAGGATGGGGTACACTTTAATCCTGATGGCGGTCAAGTTTGGTTACAATTTGTGACAAATGGTATGTATCAAGTATTGAAAAAATAATATTAAATTGATAGGCTATTGCATGCGTTAAATGCAATGGCCTTTTTTGTTAGGAGAAATAGGGGTATAATGACCCATATTAGACTATAACCAAGAGGATGGAGGCGTTTTGCATATGGATTTGGATAAGTTGTTATATACAACACGAGTGCATAATGACCAAGGAATTAAGGGAACGGCCTGGGTTGAAGGAGAAAATGAGTTGCGAGTGGTAACTTCTAGTCCATTGAAACCAGAAGAAGCGGGTACAAACCCCGAGCAATTGATTGCCTTATCATGGGCAACTTGCTTGAATGCGACAATAGAAATTGCCTTAAAACGTCACGGTTTCAAAGATGTATCTAGTGAAGTGGCTATTCAGGTAGACTACAGATTAAATCAGGAAACCTCTATTACATATTTTGGGTTTAAGGTGGATATATATATAGACTTAGCGCAAAATAAAGCGGATGAAATCGTCGATGAAGCAGAAAGTCGATGCCCAGTATCTCAAATTATTGGTGATTACCCGCATGTTGAAATAGTTGTACATGCTAATGATGAGTGACTATTTAGGAGATATTTTAAATGGGATACGATAGGTGTCTTGACATCTAATGATTGCTTTTAATGTTGGATTTTAGTAGACTAAACTAAGAAAAATAAATGAAATGTCTTCAGGGCAGGGTGCGAGTCCCGATCGGCGGTAAAGTCCGCGAATTACCGGCTAATGTGGGTGATTGAACTAGTGAGATTCTAGTACCGACTGTTACAGTCAGGATGGAAGAAGCGTATAGTAGAAGAGACAAGCTAGTGATAAAAAGAAGTTAGCCTGATTTATTCTTCTTTAACAAACTCTTCCAAGTAACATTGGAGGAGTTTTTTCTTAAATATATAAAGTGAGCGAGGAAACAAGATGTCGAAACCGATTATTCAAGTTCAAGATTTGTCTTTTCAATATAGCCAATCAGACGAGAGATTCGCTATAGATGGGTTATCTACGTCAATTTATGAAGGTGAGTGGCTAGCAATTATTGGCCATAATGGGTCTGGAAAATCAACATTTTCAAAGCTATTAGTGGGTCTATTAGAAGCGAAATCAGGCACAATTGAAGTAGACGGAAAAGTCCTATCTATGGAAACCGTATGGGATATTCGTAGTCAAATTGGCCTCGTCTTTCAAAATCCAGATAACCAATTTGTAGGTGCTACTGTAGAGGATGATGTGGCTTTTGCTTTGGAGAATAGGGGCATACCTGTTGAGGAAATGCATGAACGCGTAGCTTCTGCTCTTAAAAGAGTCAAAATGTGGGATTACCGGGACAAGGAACCTGCATCTTTATCAGGGGGACAAAAGCAACGTGTAGCAATTGCTGGTGTTATTGCTATGGCACCAAAGATTATGATTCTTGATGAATCGACATCTATGTTAGATCCAGAAGGACGGGAAGAGTTGATGGCGGTAGTAGCGGATATCAAGCAAGATAATGACTTGACTGTTATTTCAATTACTCATGACTTAAATGAAGCAGCGGAAGCAGACCGTATACTGGTGTTTAAAGAAGGAAACATTATTAAAGAAGGCCGACCAGCTGATATTTTTACTTATGGCCATAAGTTGACTGAAGTAGGGTTGGACGTGCCTTTTGCCGAGCAACTAAAGCGTGCACTTGCTAAACGTGGTGTAGATGTACCGAGTGATTATATTGATGAGGAAGGGTTAGGTGAATGGTTATGCAAATCGCATTTGAACATGTAGGTTTTACTTATGGTGCTGGCACGCCATTTGCTAGTGAGGCCCTGCATGATATTAATGTGACCATTCCAGACGGGTCATACACGGCTATAATCGGGCATACAGGGTCCGGAAAGTCTACCATCACCCAACACCTTAACGCTTTAGTACAACCTACTGTAGGGCAAGTACGGATTGGTGAGGCGGTAGTGTCAGCTGACTCTAAACCTAAAGACTTGAAAGCTATCCGTCAAAGAGTGGGCATGGTCTTTCAATTTCCAGAAGGACAACTATTTGAAGAGACGGTCATTAAAGATGTGATGTTTGGTCCGATGAATTTTGGTGACGATGAAGCAACTGCCAGAAAGAAAGCTGAGTCAGCTCTAGAAGCAGTGGGGATTTTGCCTAGCCTGTATGAACGGTCTCCATTTGAGTTATCTGGGGGTCAGATGCGACGGGTGGCGATTGCTGGGGTAATGGCCATGAAGCCTGAAGTATTGGTTTTAGATGAACCGACAGCTGGATTAGATCCTAAAGGTCGTATTGAGATGATGAATATGTTTGATCGTTTATACCGTGACCAAGGTTTAACAATCGTTTTAGTCACGCATCAAATGGAAGATGTGGCCGCTTATGCCAACCATGTGATTGTGATGGATGCGGGGACATGTGTGAAAGAAGGCACACCAGCTGAAGTATTTCAAGATCCTAATTGGTTAGCGGATCACCAATTAGCTTTGCCGGATGCAGCTGACTTTGCTTTTAATTTACAGCATAAAATACAAGGTTCACTTTGGGATAATGCGCAAGCTATCCCCTTAACTGTTGATGAGCTGGCTGACTTAATTGTAGACCAATTAGATTTACCAACAAGTGGTAATTCAGCTGCCAATATAAAGGAAGGAGACCAATAATAAATGAAAGATAAATTAATTATTGGCCGGTATATTCCTGGTAATTCATTGATGCACAAGTTAGATCCACGTGTAAAATTAGTTGGTTTGATTGTCATGATGTTATTAGTCTTTGCAGCAACTCATTTAACAACAAATATCATTATGATTGTAGTGGTAACTATTCTTGTCTTTTTAACGGGTATTTCTCTTAGGGTCTTTTTACGTGGGTTACGGCCCATGATTGCGATTATAGTATTTACGGTGGTCTTACAGATTTTGTTCACCCATACTGGCGATGTGCTATGGTCTTTTGGTCCCTTAGCTTTAACCACTGGTGGCTTAACAAACGCGGCTTATATTTTTGTTCGTTTCCTATTGATTATTTTCCTATCTACTATTTTAACTTTGACAACGCAACCCCTAGCAATTACTGACGCTATGGAAGCTTTGTTGAAGCCTGTTCGCAATATTTTACCCGTGCATGAAATTGCCTTGATGCTATCGATCGCCTTACGGTTTGTGCCAACTTTACTTGAAGAGGCAGATAAAATTATGAATGCACAGCGGGCTCGAGGGGTGGACTTTTCTGAGGGGAGTATCCTTCTGCGAGTGAAAGCTTTTATCCCAGTATTAATCCCTTTGTTTATTTCTGCTTTTAATAGAGCTTATGATCTGGCTACCGCTATGGAAGCGCGTGGTTATCGAGGCGGTGAAGGTCGGACTAAGTATCGTCAATTGCATTGGGGCAAAAGAGATACCCTTGCGAGTATTGCACTTGCTGTTTTGACAGTAGTTATGATCATCTTATAGTCACTAGAAGGAGGGCAAATTTTGCCTAGATTTAAAGTAACCTTACAATATGATGGCACACCATTTGTCGGTTTCCAAGTTCAACCGAATGGGCCCACGGTACAAGCAGCGCTTGAGAAAGCTTTAAAGCTAATGTCAAAAGGTCATGATATCCCAGTGGTTGGGTCAGGGCGAACTGATTCGGGTGTACATGCCTTGGGTCAGGTCATTCATTTTGATTACCCAGCTGAAATAGAAGAAGCAGCAATCTTACGGGCTTTGAATTCAATTTTGGACGATTCGATTCGTATCATTAAAGTAGAACGAGTAGAAGCGGATTTTCATGCTCGTTTCCATACCAATGGGAAGAAGTATATTTATAAGGTAGATACGTCACCATTTCCTTCTCCCTTTACAAGACAATATATGTACCATCATCCTTATAAAACGGATGTAGACCGGATGCAAGCAGCTTTAAAGGATATCATAGGTATCCATGACTTTAAGTCTTTCTGTTCGACAAAAACAGATAAAATAAATTTTGTTCGGGAAGTTTACCGAGCTGAAGTAACGGCTGATCCAGAAGAAGAGACGTTAACCTTTGTGTTTGCAGGGTCTGGTTTCCTTTACAATATGGTCCGTATTTTGGTGGGGACCTCTTTACAAATTGGGGATGGTTTACGGCCAGTTGATGAAATGAAACGATTGATTGCAGCCAAAGACCGCAATGAAGCGGGACCGACGGCGGCTGCTCATGGTTTATATTTAGCTGAAGTCTACTATTTGGACCCAGTAGAACGAAAGAAAGTGACCAGGGACTACTTCGACTATAAAGCAAGATTAGGGGATAATCAGACTTTATAATAACAAGATGCGGATATGGAATTAAAATGCTAATGTTTTATCATAAATTTTATATAGATTAAAATGTGAAAACTCGATACAATAAACTTATCAAATTGTATCGAGTTTTTTTATTTTACCCTTGATATAAGAAGGAGTCCAACATGAAAAGTGTAAAAATTGCTTCCTTGAAGTTTGGGGAGGATAGACCAAAAATTATTATTCCTTTAGCTGAGGATAATGCTGTAGATATTATGAACTGTGCCAACTTCTACCGCCGTCAGCCAGGTGATATGGTTGAATGGCGGATTGATTATTTTGACGATTTTGACGAGCTGGAAGAGTTGGCTGAATTGAGTAAACGGGTGAAAACCTCTATTCAAAAACCTTTACTTGCCACCTTTAGAACCTTGAACGAAGGCGGGGAGTCAGCTATTGGCAAGAGCCAGTATGTTGAAATGTATCGGTATTTAATCCAAGCAAAAGCAGTAGATGCTATTGATATTGAATTTGAACGCGGTCAAGATATTTTAGACAACTTGATTCCATACGCTCATAAGCATCAAGTGAAAGTGATTGTATCTTATCATGATTTTGTCAAAACACCTGGAGAAAATGATATGGTCAAACGTCTACAAAAGATGGGTCAGTCAGAGGCGGATATCGTTAAAATGGCTGTTATGCCACACGACGAAGCGGATGTATTATCCTTAATGAACGCAACCAAACAAGCGTCTACTTTAATTGACCAACCATTGATCACTATGTCAATGGGCAGATTAGGTAAGATTACCCGTATTGCCGGAGAAATCTTTAAGTCCAGTGCGACTTTTGCTACTGTAGAAGGAATGACTTCTGCGCCAGGCCAAATGGACGTTGAAGATGTAGAAGAGTGTGTAGCCTTGTTGAACTTGCAGGCTGATGATATGGATGATGACTTTTAGCTAAAACGAAACATGATGTAGGAGGATTGCAGGCTTTAAACCGCAGTCCTTTTATTTTTGAACTTTTTTCATTCAACAGCTAGTTTTTTGATATAATTATGTAAAACTTTACTACTAGTTTTCTTAACTATATAATGAATGGATGAACAATAGGCAAAAAACAGAGATGAGTATACATTAGGAGAGTAATATGACATTAGAATTTAAAGCAAAAATGCGCGGTAATGTACTCGTTGGGGTAAATCCAATGGGCTTGAAACAAGCTGTAAATAATCAAATTCAATATGTAAAAGACCAAGGAACCTTTGAAGGCCCAAAGAAAGTTTTAGTATTAGGAGGGTCTTCTTCTTATGGTTTGGCTAGTCGGATTAATCTAGCTTTTGGCGCAGGTGCGGATACGATTTCTGTTTCCCATGGTGGAGGACCGAAATCTGAAAAAAACTTAGGGAAGCCAGGTTGGTATAATAATATCTTTTTCCGTCAAGCAGCAGAGGCAGAAGGGTTAATTGCGAAAAATATTATGGCCGATGCCTTCTCAAACGAAGCTAAAGACCAAGTTATTGACTTTATTAAGCGTGAATTTGGTGGAAAAGTAGATTTTGTGGTTTATTCATTAGCTTCAGGCCGTCGTACTGATCCAAATACAGGTGAAACATACAATTCTGTCATTAAATCAATCGGACAAGAAGTTGTTGGACCAAATGTGAACTTACAAAAGGAAACTTTTGATGAACAAGTGCTTCAACCTGCAACTGAACAAGAAATCGCTGATACTGTAAAAGTAATGGGTGGTGAAGATTGGCGGATGTGGATGAATGCTTTACATGAAGCAGATGTGCTTGCTGAAGGTGTTGAAACGGTGGTTTATTCGTATTTAGGTGCTGAATTAAACGAATCTTACTACAATAAAGGGACTTTAGGTCGTGCTAAAGCTGACTGTGATAGAGCAGCAGCCTTAATCAATGAAGATTTAAAAGATATCAATGGAAAAGCAACTGTTGTTGTGGCAACAGCTGTGACGACAAAAGCGTCATCAGTTATTCCATTCTTCCCAGTTTATTGTCTAGGTTTGTATAAGGTAATGGAAGCACGTGGTCAACATGAAACGCCAATTATGCATATTGACCGGATTTTCCGTGACATGTTGTTTGGTGATAAGCCAGAGTTTGATGAAGAAGGCCGTTTGCGTCCGGATTCATGGGAATTAGATCCAGAAGTACAAGCTGAAACGAAGGCTTTAATTGAACAGATTAACCAAGACAATTTTAATACTGACTTTACTGCATGGGATACTTTCATGACAGAGTTTTTAAACTTAAATGGTTTTGAAGTAGCTGGATATGAAGAAAAACCAGTAACTTATGAAGAAATCGTGAATTTAAAACCCTAAACAGTGATAACCATTATCAAGCACGGTAAGTAAGAGGCGTTCGACTTATCGTGCTTTTTGCTATCAAAAAAGCTCAGAAGACCCAAATCTCCTGAGCATATTTAAATTAAATGCTTTTATTTTTTGTTAACGGATGCGTCGTAAATGGTATCAATAGCGCTGGCTAATAAGTCATTAAATTCGTCATCTGCTTGGCTTGCGCGCAAGTCGGATGCGAGGGCACGTGAGAATGACGCGATCATATCGTGGTTTTCCGCCAATAATTCATTGGCTTCTTCACGGGTATAACCACCTGATAAGGCCACTACACGAACAACATTAGGATGACTGGCTAATTCACGATAAGTATCTGGTACAGTAGGGATAGTCAGCTTCAACATGACTAAGTCATTTTCCCCTAATTGGTTTAAATGTAATCTGATTTCTTCAGCTAATAATTCTTCGATGGCTGCCTTGTCTTCAGCCTTGATATTCACTTCAGGTTCAATAATCGGTACTAAACCTGCATCGATAACCTGTTTAGCGACTTCAAATTGTTGGTCGACCACTTCTTTAATGCCGACAGGGTTAAATGCGAGAATATTAGACCGTTCCTTAGTACCGAAAATACCGCGGTCATTTGCACGTGCTAATAGGTCGTCAAGGTCTGGCATATCTTTCATTAATTGTACGCCATTGGCTTCTTCAGCAAGTCCTTTATCGATTTTAAGGAAGGGGACGATCCCTTTTTCAGCTAAGTATTCTGCGGTGTATTTGCCGTCTACTTGGCGATCCATGGTATTTTCAAATAGGATAGCAGCTAGAATTTTATCGCTGGTAAAAGCTGGGCTGGTCATGATTCGCGTCCGCATTTCATGAACTTTCGCAAACATTTCGTCTTCATTGCTGTATGTATCTTCAGCTACCCCATAGGCTAATAGGGCTTTTGGTGTTGAACCGCCTGATTGGTCTAGGGCAGCGATAAATCCAGGCGCATTTGACATGCGTTCTAATTGTGTTTGATTGATTGACATATTGAAAATTCCTCCTTAAAAATTAGCGGTGGTATCATTTCGTCACCTATTATTATGAACCTAATATTTTAAAAATCCAAAGAAAGACACTTGTGAAAAAGGACAGCCAACCTATTTCTGGTAAGTTTTGGGGTTTTAGTGTTAAACTTGTTTTAAGAAAAATACCATTAAGCTAGGAAAGAAGGATTTGCCGGATGACAACAGAAAATACATTCCCAACGCGTGACCAGGTTAAAGTCGAAACGACGTGGGATCTCAGCCAAATTTTTAAAGATGAAGCTACTTTTGAAGAGAAGTTAGCCGAATTTAAAGACCTAGGACAAGCTTTCAAAGAGGATTATGAAGGCAAATTAAGTGACGCGAGTGCTATTGCTAAAGCAATTTTAGCAGCATCTGATATTCAAGTATTAGGGTCACAATTGATGCACTATACTTTTTTAGCGGTTGAAGCCGACCGTACGAATTCACAAGCAGTCTTGAAATTACATAAGGTATCGGCAGCAAGTAAAAATGTTCAAGAAGCCATGCTATTCTTCCAAAATGCCTTGCTAGAAAAACCAATGGCTGAACTGGAGAAAGTAAAGACTATTGCCCCAGAAACAGCAGATTATATTGCGGAAGTTGAGCGCCAACAAGCGATATATTTGGGTGCTAAGGTAGAAGATGTCTTATTCCAATTCGACCAAGCGCATGATCAAAATTACGAAGTATATAACAACGCTAAATTGGCCGACTTAACATTCCCTGATTTTGAAGTAGCGGGTAAGACATATCCTTTAAGCTTTGTTTTATACGAAGATAAATATATGTTTGAAGAGGATACAACCGTTCGTCGGGCAGCTTTTGACGCTTTCTCAAAAGAATTGGCAAAATACCAAAATACTTTCGCAACAACTTATTATGGTCACGTCTTGCAAGAAAAAGCCCAAGCCAATATCCGTGGCTATGAATCAGTAATTGACTACCTACTCTTTAGTCAAGACGTTGATCGTGACTTATATGATCGTCAAATAGATGTTATTATGGAGAAATTGGCACCGGTTATGCGTAAATATATCAACCACGTCAAAGAAGTTCGTGGATTAGATAAAATGACATATGCTGACTTAAAAATCGGTTTGGATCCAACTTTTTCAAAACCCGTTTCTTTTGAAGAATCAGAAGCCTACGTTAAAGAAGCCACAGCGATCATGGGGGAAGACTACTTTAATGAAATCGCACCAGCCTTCAGTGACCGTTGGGTAGATTATGCCCAAAATATTGGTAAATCAACTGGTGGATTTGCAACAATGGCAGCAGATGTCCATCCATATATTTTGATGAGCTGGACTGAGCAATTATCTGATGTTTATACCTTAATTCATGAATTGGGCCACGCCGGTCAAATGAGCCGGGCAGAAGCCAACAACTTGTTTATTTCAAGTGAACCAAGCTTATACCTGATTGAAGCGCCATCAACATTCAACGAATTACTATTAACTGGGTACTTACAAGCTAATGGGGAAGACGATCGTACTCAACGCTTTGCCTTAGCCAATATGCTGACCAATACATACTTCCATAATTTTATTACGCACTTGTTAGAAGCGGCCTACCAACGTGAAGTTTACCGCCTAATTGACCGCGGGGAAGCCTTCACAGCTGAAACCCTTTCTGACTTGAAAAAAGGGGTATTAGAAGCTTTCTGGGGTGATGCTGTAGAAATCAATCCGGGTGCTGAATTAACTTGGATGCGTCAACCACATTACTACATGGGCTTATATTCATACACCTATTCAGCAGGCTTAACAATTGCGACACAAGCCTATTTGAATATCCGATCAGGTGAAGACGATCAAGCTATTGAAAAATGGATCAACTTTTTGAAATTGGGGCGGGTTAATCCAGTTGAAGCTGCAAAAGTAGCAGGAGTGGATATTACAAGCAGTGAACCATTAGAGAATACCATTGTCTTCTTAAACGATACAGTTGACGCCATTATTGACTATTCAAAGAAATTGGCTTAAAGAAGACAGGGGATTGCCACAAATAAATAGAGAGAAAGTTTGGTGGACAGATGATTTGGGTATTTTTCGTAGCAGCTTTTTTGCTACTGATTACCAGTAATTATATGTACAAAAAAGAGCAGAAGCGGATTTACCTGATCTTTGGGGTGCTAGCAGTAGTCCTGTTAATCTTCTTCATGGCTTTCTTTATGCTGCATACCACACAGGGAATGTAACATATGAACACATTAAGAAAAGCGGTTGGCGTGGGGGCCAACCGCTTTTTTGAAGGATGGTAGTTTTGTGATGATCATTTATTCACCAAAGTATTTATAAGCGATGTCTTGTCCTTGTTTGATTTTGTCCCATTGGTTTTCATGGGTTAATTCATTACCACCGTCACATGAGGCAAAGCCACATTGGTGAGATAGGTATAATCGATCTTTTGATACATATTTGCTAGCTTCTTCTAAGCCGTTTAGGGCGCGTTCTTCATCGTCTAAATCAGCTGTTTTTGATGATAGTAAACCTAATACAACTTCTACTTGGTCGTTGTCTTTGAAGGCTTCTAATGCATCGATTGAACCAGCACGCTCGTCGTCCCATTCTAAGTAGAAACGGTCGTAACGTTGGTTTTTCAAGAAATAATGCGCAATTTTTTCATACGAACCGTTGGATGCATGTCGAGATGCGTAGTTACCACGACAGTTGTGGGTGTACACTTTTAACCCTAATTCATGACCGTAATCAATGATTGCATTATTAATAGCTACATAAGCTTCTGCACTGGCTTTAGCTGCCTCATCATCCCAAGTACCATCTTCATTTCTGAATGGTGAGTTTGATGAGTCTTCTGCATGGATTGTCCATAGACAGTCATCTAATTGAATGATTTTTCCGCCTTCTTGTACATATTCATCTAAGAATTCTTTGTAGGCATTGATTAAACCTTCTTTTAATTCAGCTTGTGATTGGTATACTTGGTTGTATGTTTGTAGGTTTAAACCTAAATCAACATAGATATGACCTGGTGAAGGGATACAAACTTTTACATCAGCATCTGAATCATTTAAGGCGACTAAGCGCTTGTAGTGGTCAATAAAAGGATGGTTTTTACCTGATAAAGGTTTGAAGATTTCAATTCCGATATCTTTACGTGTTTCAAATGGGTTTTCGTCGTTATGATCAACAAAGATATACCCTTGATCAGCAATGAAACGACGTACCCCGTCAAAGCCCCAAACAAAGTCTAGATGCCATAATGATTTTGAGTATTCGCCATCTGTAATTTCAGGGAAGTCTAATTCGATTTCTTTTTTTACGATATCAGCTACAGCTTCGTCTTCTACTTTTTTATAATTGTCAAAGTCTTGGTAGAATGGATATTGAATATCATCGCGAGCTTCAATCTGACGTTTATAGGTTAGTAAGTCTTCTGGACGTAAGAATGAGCCAACTGTAAGGAATCGTTTTGAAGTTTGTGTTTGTGTCATAGTAATGTTCTCCTTTTTCGATAAATATTTTTGAACTTGTTATGAGTATATGGGTGTGACATAATAATTACAAATATCTATTGGGTGTTGGTTTTCATAGTTTGAAACTATGATTAGGGGGTAAGAGATGCGAATTGAAGCTTTACAGTATTTTATGAAGGTTGTTGAAGTGGGCAATATGACTCAGGCAGCGAAAGAATTGTTTATAGCCCAGCCTTCTTTGTCGAAAGCTATGACAAATTTGGAGGCGGAAATGGGGATAACCTTGTTCCAAAGAACAGCTAAGGGGACCGTTCTGACGGTGCAAGGGGAGGAATTTCTCCAGTATGCAAGGCAGGTTTTAGAGCAGATTGATCTAATGAATCATCGCTATAAGGAAGGAGACCAAGCCAACCGAATATTTTCTGTGTCTGGGCAGCATTATGCTTTTGTAGTGGATGCTTTTGTGAAGTTACTAAGGGAGATGGATGCAGATCAGTATGAGGCGACATTGAAAGAAGAACGAACATTTGAGGTGTTAGATGATGTTGCGAATTTTACCTCTGAGATAGGCGTTATTTACCGGTCTAATTATAATCAGAAGGTATTAGAAGGGGCTTTTCAAGAGAAGCAACTGACTTTTACACCATTGTTTAAAGCGGCACCACATGTGTTTATTGATAAAGGGCATCCTTTAGCAAAGCAAACAACCATTAGTTTAGATGACTTAACCGCTTATCCTCGTTTATCATATGAACAAGGCACCCACAACTCTTTCTACTATTGGGAAGAGATTTTAGCGGATATTCCTGTCCCCAAACGGATTATTGTATCTGACCGGGCAACGTTATTTAATTTACTCATTGGTCTAGATGGCTATACGATTTCTTCAGGCATCATTAATGATGATTTAAATAGTCCAGATATCTTAGCAATTCCTCTTGAGTCAGACGAGGTGATTGAACTGGGTTACCTAACCGCTAATCGTCACCAACTTTCTTCAATTGCTAAACGCTATTTAGCTTTGCTCGAAGAATCTATCCAACAATACGCCAAATAAGAAATCTATGATAAGGAATTTTTTCGTGGAAAAGGATTGACTTAATGAATTTTAAAATGGTACAATATAAGACGGTATTGTTTGCCCCATGATAGGCCCCGGAAACCAATTATGAATCGAACAATCAGACAAGATAAACGGAGGAAATATAATGCGTACAACATATATGGCGAAAGCAAACGAAGTTGAACGTAACTGGGTTGTCTTAGACGCTACAGATGTTCCATTAGGACGTCTATCAACAGTTGCGGCAAGCATGTTACGTGGTAAAAATAAACCAACATTCACACCAAACGTTGACACAGGTGATCAAGTTATCATCATCAACGCTGAAAAAGTGAAATTAACTGGTAAAAAAGCAACAGATAAAAAATACTACCGTCACTCAGGTTACCCAGGTGGTATCTATGAAACAACTGCAGGTACATTACGTGATGAAAAACCAGCACGTTTAATCGAAACTTCAGTTAAAGGTATGTTACCAAAAAACCGTTTAGGCCGTTCTCAATTTACACACCTACACGTATACGCTGGTGCGGAACACCCACATGCAGCACAACAACCTAAACAATTAGACATTAACGAATTAATCTAAGGAGGGAAAAGCAAATGGCACAAGCTCAATACATCGCAACAGGCCGTCGTAAAAACTCAACAGCCCGTGTACGCTTAGTACCTGGTACAGGTAAAATCGTTTTTAACGGTAAAGAAATGGAAGATTACCTACCATACGAATCATTATTCGTAATCGTTAAACAACCTTTAGCAGTTACACAAACTGAAGGCCAATATGACATCTTCATCAACGTTAACGGTGGTGGATATGCTGGTCAATCAGGTGCAGCGCGTCACGGTATCTCTCGTGCATTATTAGAAGTAGATCCTGACTTCCGTAAACCACTTAAAGATGCTGGTCTTTTAACACGTGACCCACGTATGAAAGAACGTAAAAAACCAGGTCTTAAAAAAGCGCGTAAAGCACCTCAATTCTCAAAACGTTAATTTCATTGTTATATCAATGTTTACAAGCACTTCATGGTTCACGCCATGGGGTGTTTTTTGGCTCTTCGTCAAATCGGACTGATGA